>JBJTRF010000100.1:0-9160 GCA_046076025.1 Ilumatobacteraceae bacterium | reverse complement strand
ACCCTGCGCCTGCCGATGCGGCTCGGCCTGCCGATCTCGGTGCTGGTGGGCGTCGCCGTGGCACTGGGCGCCGAGCGCGTGGTTGGCCGGGGACAGCACGACACCGGCGGCGCAGCCGGCACCGGCGGCACGGAGGTGCTCGCGTGATCGCTGCAGGCGCGCTGTACCTCACCACTGGAATCGTCGGCCTCGCCGTCGTCACCGTGCTGACGCGCGCCAGTTTCTTCATGCTGCCGGCACGGGTGCAGTTGCCGTCGGTGGTCGAGCGCGCCCTGCGCTACGCGCCGGCCTGCGCGCTGGTGGCCATCATCGTTCCCAGCGTGCTGGCGCCGTCGGGCGAGGTCAGCATCGCCGTCGACAACTACCGCATGTGGGCCGTCGCTGCCGGCACGGTGGTGTTCCTGCGCTTCCGCAACATGCTGACGCTGATGGTGGTGGTGATGGGCGTCTTCACCGCCCTGCGCCTGCTCGCCTGAGCCATCCCGCCGTGGTGTCAGCTGGTGCCAGACGGCACGTCGAGCTGCAGGTGCACCTCGGGGTTGCGACGCTGGCGCCACACCACGGGCAGCATGTCGCGATAGCCCGCCCAGATCGAGGTGGCGGGCGGCGGGAAGTCGTCCTTCAGCAGCGCGTGCAGCTCGGGCAGGCGGTGGTACGGCACCATCGGGAACATGTGGTGCTCGGCGTGGTAGTTCATGTTCCAGTAGATGAACCTGCTGATCGGGTTCATGTACACGGTGCGCGTGTTCTGGCGGTGGTCGAGCACGTTGTCGGCGAGCGCGCCGTGCTGCAGGAACCCGGTGAGCTGGATGTGCCACTGGCCGTACAGCCGCGGCAGGCCGATCAGCATCAGCGGCAGGATGCTGGTGGTGGCGATCGCCGAGGCAATGGTGGCTGCGTAGATGAGCACCCAGATGCGTGCCGTGGTGTGCACGCGCGGCCGCCGGGCTGCCGGGACGTACGACGCCTCGTCGACGCTGAGCCGGCCCGCTGCGTGACGGACCATCGCCCGCATCGCGCCCCAGCTGTCGTAGAGGCCGAGCAGGTTGCTGACCTGGCGCCAGAAGCGCGGCGGGCGCATGAGCGCGATCTCGGGATCGCGGCCGACGATGAGCGTGTCGGCGTGATGGCGCACATGGCTCCAGCGCCATGCGACCGGGCTGCGCATCACCATGAACGAGCCGATCTGGTACACGGCGTCGTTCATCCACTTGGTGCGGAATGCCGTGGAGTGCCCACACTCGTGCCAGCGCGAGTCGCCGCCCGATCCGTACAGCACGCCGTAGACCACGAAGAACGGCACGCACCACCACGTGCCCCACGCCAGCACACCACCGATGCCTGACACCGCCAGTGCCCCGAGCCAGATGATGGTGTCGCGGATGGCCGGGCCGTCGGTGCGCTGTGCGAGCGCCTTCAGCGTGTCGGACGAGATCGGCGACCGGTACCAGTCGCTGCCGACGAGGCCGCTCTCGACCGCCTCGCGCGTGCTGTCGCCCGCGAGCGAGTAGTCGCGCTGCCGGGGCTGGGAGGTGACGACGGCGGTCATGGCGTTGCCGGCGAGATTACGCCGCCGACTTCTCGAGCACGTGCACGCCGCACGCCGACCCGAGGCCGATGACGTGGGCAAGGCCCACCTTGGCGCCCTCGATCTGGCGGTCGCCGGCCTCGCCGCGGAGATGGTGGCAGATCTCCCAGATGTTGGCGATGCCGGTGGCCGAGATCGGATGGCCCTTCGACTGCAGCCCGCCCGACACGTTCACCGGCGTGCGCCCGTCGCGCCACGGCGCACCCGACAGGAAGAAGTCGACGGCACCGCCCTCGTCGCACAGCATGAGATTGTCGTAGTGCACCAGCTCGGCCGTGGCGAAGCAGTCGTGCAGCTCGACGAGGTCGAGGTCGTCGGGCGACACGCCCGACTGCTCGTAGGCTTGCTTCGCGGCGAGGCGGGTGAGCGTGTTCACGTCGGGCAGCACCTGGCAGGCGGCCTGCCACGGATCCGAGGTGAGTACCGAGGCCGACACCTTCACCGCGCGTCGCTGCTGCTCGAGCGACAGCGTGCGCAGCTTGGCGCCCGAGACAACCACCGCAGCCGCCGCACCGTCGCAGTTGGCCGAGCACATCGGCCTCGTGTTGGGGTAGGCGATCATGACGTCGTTCATGATCTCGTCGAGCGACATCCGCTTGGTGTAGGCCGCCAGCGGATTCAGCGTGCTGTGGGCGTGGTTCTTCTCGCTGATCTTGGCGAACAGCTCGAAGTCGGCGCCGCCGTACTTGTGGGCGTACTCCATGCCCACCTGGGCGAAGGTGCCGGGCATCGCGTCGGTGCCGATGCGGCCGTCGGTGGGTGCCACGGCACCGAAGCGACCCGAGGGCGCGTACACGTTGCCGTCGCTCTTGGCGCGGCCGCCCGAGCCCAGCAGGCCGGCACCGGCGAGCTTCTCGACGCCGACGGCGAGGCCCATGTCGCACTCGCCCGCCTTGATGGCCATGATGGCGGTGCGCAGCGCGGTGGCACCGGTGGCACAGGCATTGGCGACGTTGTAGACGGGGATGCCGGTCTGGCCGATCTGCTTCTGGATCTGCTGCCCGATACCGCCCGAGCCGAGCAGGTTGCCCGCCGCCAGCACGCCGATGTCGCGCATCGACACGCCGCCGTCGCGCAGCGCCGCCATCGCCGCATCGGCAGCGAGGTCGACGGCGTCCTTGTCGGGATGCTTGCCGAACTTCGTCATCGTGATGCCGAGGATGTAGACGTCGTCAGCCATCGTGGTGCTCCTTGTGCTCGGTGGATTCGTTCAGGCGGGCTCGAAGCCGAAGCCGACGGCCTCGGTGCCGTTGTCGTCGGTGCCCACCACATAGGTGGCGAGTCGCACCTTCATGCCCAGCGACACATGCTCGGGCGAGGGCTCGACGTTGATGAGGTTGGCGCGCACGCTGGTGCCGTGGCAGTCGACGACCGCAGCGACGAACGGCACCGGCACGCCCGGCGCAGCGAAGGTGACGATGGTGAAGGCGCGCACCACGCCGTCGGCGGCGATCTCGACCTTGCGAAAGCCGGTCTCGAAGCAGCCCGCGCAGGCGTTGCGCCGGTCGAAGTAGCGGGCGCCGCACGAGGTGCACTCGTTGGCCGTCAGCCGCGGCGAGCCGTCGAGGCTGAGGTACTCGACCAACGGGATCTGCGCTGCCACCGACAACCTCCTCAGTCCCGGCGGAGTACCCGCCGGCGCCTGGACGCTATTCCACCATGGATTCAGGCCCTGCGGCGAGGCCACGGCACCTCCGCCAGGCCATTGCGGCCTGTCACCGGCTGAGTTCGACGGCGCGGGACAAGACGGCGTCGAGCATGGGCTCGGTGAGCCGGCCGGTGAAGGTGTTCTGCTGGCTGGGGTGGAACGAGCCCAGCAGCACCACGCCCGACGGCGTCGGCGCCTCGGCCCCATGGCCGAACCGCGGCCGTGGCCGCAGCCCGAACTCGGCGCAGGCCACCTCGTGGGCGAAGGCACCGAGGCACACCACCACTCGCAGTTGCACCAGCAGCGCGAACTCGCGCTGCAGGAACGGCCGGCAGCACTGGCGCTCGGCCGGCAGCGGCTTGTTGCCCGGCGGCGCGCAGCGCACAGCCGCCGACACCCATGCGCCGTGCAGCGTGAGCCCGTCGTCGCTCGATACGGACGTGGGCTGCGAGGCGAGGCCGGCGCGGTGCATCGCGCGGAACAGCCAGTCGCCCGAGCGGTCGCCGGTGAACAGCCGCCCGGTGCGGTTGGCGCCGTGCGCCGCCGGGGCGAGGCCGAGCACCAGCACCCGTGCCGCCGCATCGCCGAACCCTGGCACACCGCGTCCCCAGTACTCGTCGTCGCGGTAGGCGGCTCGCTTGTCGGCTGCCACCTGGTCGCGCCATTCGACGAGTCGCGGGCAGGCACGACACTCGGAGATGCCGTGACGCAACTGCTCGAGCGAGTCCACGCTGCGAGGCTACGACTCGACGTGCGCAGCGCATGCCCCTCGAGGGATGGCGCTAGGTCGATTCACCGCGGGACAGACATTCCCCGCCGTCGCCTGCAGCGCTCGAATGCCTGCCCGTCGACTGAGCGGCGTAGCGTCGTCGGGTGATGCGACTCGCCGACCGGATCGACTTGCGCGACCCTGCCGTGCTGCGGCGCATCTGGGGCACCGGGATCGGCGTCGTGATGACGGTGTCGGTGAGCCCCTACCCGATCGAGCCTTCATTCTCGCCAGCGAGGAGTCGCACCGCATCCACAACGTCGTCGGCGCGCTGCAGTACCTGCCGCTGTGGGCCCTGCCCGTGCTGCTGCTGACGTGGGGCCGCGACGAGGACGCAGCGTGGCGCCTCGCGCTGATGTCGTCGCTGGCGATGGCGGCCGTCGGCCTGCTGAGCGGCGACCTGCTGCCGTCGCTGTCGTGGCTGCCGCTGCTGACGCTGATCCCGATACGCCGCAGGGGTGCATGGCGCGGCGTCCGGCGCCCGCATGCGCTCTCGCTCGCCGCAGTGCCGCTTGCCGCCTACGTCGCCGTGCGTCACGCGCCGACGCTCATCGACTACCAGCGACTCGGCCTCGCTGACAGCCACTCGGTGCGGTTCCACTTCAGCGGCATGGCAGCGGCGTACATCGCGGTCACCGGCGCGCTCGCGCTCGCCGCCCTGTACCCCAGCGGTCGCGTCGTGCGCTGGGCCATCGTCGCATCAGCACTGGTCGCCGGCGTGATGAGCCTTGCCTGGCCGTTCAACGAATCGGCCCTCCCCCGGTCGAGCGCCGCCGCCATCACCGCCGCAGCGGCATGTGCCGGCATCGCAGCAGTGCTCGACAGCCGAAGAGTCGCCCGCCGGGCGTCTGTGTCGCGTTGCGCGCGCGAGGCTCTCTGACGCCGGCGGTCAGGCCGATACGTCGACGAAGGGGTCGCCGAGCACGGCGTGGTCGAGCGACAGGCCGAGGCCGGGCGCGGCGCTGTCGGGCCGCAGGAACGATCCGTCTCGCGCTGACGGGCCGGTGACGTGGCGCACGGTCACCCAGCTGTCGAAGTCGACCGAGTGCACTCGCCGCTCTGCGGGCGTCGACGCGTTCATGTGGGCGAATGTCATGTCGGCGAGGTTGCAGCCGCTGGCATCCTCGACCGTCACGCCGATGCGCAGGTCGACTGCGCAGTCGCGGATCACCCGTGCTGGCGTGATGCCGCCGACGCGTGTCAGCTTGACGGTGATGCCGTCGGCCACGCCCAGCCGGTGAGCCTCGAGCAGTGCCTGCAGCGAGGTGATCGACTCGTCCATCACCATCGGGCCGTCCCACGACGAGCGGAGCTGCGCGCACTCGGCGATGGTGGCGCAGGGCTGCTCGAGCACGATGTCGGCGCCATCCGTGCCGAGCGCGCGCACGAACCGCCGGGCGGCGCTGAGCGAGAACCCGCAGTTGGCGTCGGCGAAGATGACGACGTCGGGGCCGACCGTCTCGCGCACGGCGAGCACCCGGGCGGCATCGACCATCGGGTCGTCGCCCACCTTCACCTGGAGGCGGCGATAGCCCTGCGCCAGTCGCTCGGTCGCCTTCACACGTACGGCGTCGGGCGTCGGGCCCTGCACCGGGCGATACAGCGGCGTGGGCTCGGGGCCGTCGCCGCCGAGCCGGCTCCACAGCGGCACACCGTCGAGCCGGCTGGCGAGATCCCACATCGCGATGTCGATCGGCGACTTGCAGTAGGGGTGGCCGGTGAGCGCAGCGGCCATCCGGCGGTGCGCCGATTCGGGGCGGCGCGCATCGGCGCCGAGCACCACCTGCGCCAGCATGGCCACGCCGGCCTTCTGCCCCGCCAGGTACTGCGCGTCGAACGTGACGCCCACCGTGCCCGACTCGCCGACCCCCTCGGTGCCGTCCTCGGCAACGACGCGCACCACCACGGCGTCCATGCCCGACGTGACGCGGTCGCCCGCCATCCGGTACGAGCCCTCGGCATACGGCAGGAACACCGACCATGCGGTGACACGGGAGATCCTCATGGCATCCGAGTCTGCCAGTAGCGTTCGGTCATGACAGCCTCCAGCACAGTCCCACCGCTCGCCGCCCCGAGGTCGACGCCAATCGGAGCGCAACGATGACTCGGCGGCGCCTCACCGTGGCCGACCTTGCGGCGCTGAAGGGGAAGCGCCAGCTGACGATGCTGCGCATCTTCACCATCGACGAGGCAGCCGCGGCCGAGGCCGCCGGCATCGACCTGGCGTCGGCGCCGCCCGAGCTGGTCACCCACCCGCGCTACCGCGAGGTGGCGCCCTCGCTGTTCACGCTCACTGGCAGGTCGCATCTCGAGGCGGGATCCGCCGACGACCACCTGCGCTGGGCCGGCGAGATGATCGAGCGCGGCGCCGACTGCGTCTACTGCTCGGGCAGCCTCGACCGGGTGGAGCATCTGGCCAAGGAGTACATCCCCGTGGTCGGGCACGTCGGACTCGTGCCGTCGCGGGCCACGTGGACCGGTGGCTTCCGCGCAGTCGGCACCACTGCCGACAGCGCCCTGCGCATGTACGACGATTGCGTCGCGCTCGAGTCGGCCGGGGCGATCGCCGCCGAGATCGAGGTGGTGCCCGTGGAGGTGGCCACCGAGATCAGCCGCCGGCTGCAACGCCTGTCGCTGTGGTCGATGGGTGCCGGTGCCGGCTGCGACGCGCAGTACCTGTTCGCGATGGACATCCTCAACGACCCGACCAACAAGTCGCTCGCCGGCATCGACCACGTCCCGCGCCACTCTAAGGTGTACCGCGACTTCGCCGCCGAGCTGGCGCGCCTGCAGCAGGAGCGCATCGCCGCCTTCACCGAGTTCCGTCACGATGTCGAGACCGGCGCCTTCCCCGAAGAGCGGCATGTCGTGCGCATGCGCGCCGACGAACTCGATCGCTTCCGCGCCGGCCTGCCGCCGAGCTGACGTCGGGCCAACCTCGCTGTCAGGTGCGGAGTTCGCCGAAGGCCCAGCTTGATCGCACTGCGCAGTCGACGAACAGGTTCTCGAGCAGCCCAGGACGAGCGATCACGGAGGGGACGAATGCGATGTAGTTGAGCTCGCCGTCGGCCTCGCACCAGGCGCCGAGCAGCATGCACGGCGCTGAGCCCGAGGCCTCGAGCGCATTGAGTCGCTGGGCCTCGTCGACACCTCTGTCGGGGCCGAAGACCGGCGGCAGTTGCATCCTGAGCAGCACGCCACTACCGAGCTGCGGGTGCGGCTGGTCGGTGAACATCCGCACCAGCGCGGTCTCACGGTGGCCGGACTGGCCTGCGACCATCAGCTCGATGGCGCTGCGACTGCCGGAATAGGGCACCTCGCCCGTAAAGCCGGTCTCGTCGCCGGTGCACACCGACCACTGGCTCGCATGCCGCTCGAGGGCGAGCATCGGCTCGCCGCGGAAACGCGACACCGGCTTGCCCAGCATCGATGCCCACTGCACGGGGCCATTGAGCAGGTCGTCCCTCTGCAGCCGCTCCCCACTCGATGGGTGCGCCGAGGTAGCGGGCTCCCCGCCGATCGATGCGGCGAGCGCATTGGCCCGCGAGTGCGCTGCAGCGTTCTGCAGCACTGAGGCGACCGAGAGCACGTCGATCCAGGTGTCGACCGTGTCTGCCCCGACCGCAGCCGAGGCGCACTCCTCGACCGTGCCGGCTGCCTCGTCGTAGACGACCGCGCTCATCGCCTCCAGCTTGTTGGCGAGGTTCACAATCTGCCGCCTCTCACCTGCATGCGCCGAGGGCACGCCGCGCACCACCTCGGTGCGCACCGTCACGGTGGAGCGCAACTCCCCGTCGGGCCCAGGCGTCAGCTCGCTGGCGTCGACGTGCTGGGCGAGCCGGTGGCCCCACCACGTGAAGCCACGAGGACGCCGCGCCGTCCACTCTTCGTCGATCATCATCTTCTGGTGGAGTCGTTCGACCGCAGCGATTCCCGCATCCGGAGCCGACCCGCCGTGTCGTGAGAGGTTCTGTGCCATGCGGCGAGTACGCACCACGGCACGAGGCGCGTGACTCAACGTCCGAGAAGTCGTCCGAGCTCGCCCCGTCGGGCGTCTCGCGGAGCCTGACGAGGTCCTCCGTCGATGAACACCCAGGGCGTGTCGCCTGCCCCGGAATTGTCACCTAGCGTCTCGTCGTGATGTCGCGCAACGCGTGGATCCGGTGGCTCGAGGTCGCACTCATCATCGTTCTCGCGTACTCGCTGCTGCTGGTGTTCGCCGGGACGGTCGCCGGCTCGCTGTTCACGCTGCTCGGATTCGGGCCACCCGACGCGATCGACACCGTTGAGGTCCGCGACTACCTGAAGTTGCCGTACATGGTGTTCGGTGCGGTGCTCGCCGGATGGGCCGTCACGATGCTGCAACTCGTGCGTGGTCCGCTGCGCGACGGGGCGACGTGGGTGGTGCCGCTCATGGGGCGCTCGCTCGGCGTCTGGTTCGTGCTCGACACCGGCATGTCGCTCGCGCTCGGCTACCCCGCGCATGCGCTGTTCAACCTGTCCTTCGGCATCGCGCTGGCCATCCCGCTCGTGCGACTCAGGTCGTGAGCACCACCGCCTACCTCGGTGCGGCGATCTCGATCACTGCCGGGCTCCTCGGGCTGCTCTGGCCGCGCGCCGTAAGTCGGGTCATCGGCCTGCATATTCAGGGCCGCCTCGGCCTCTCCGAGGTCCGCGCCACCTACGGCGGACTCTTCATCGGAGCGGGACTCGCCGTCATCCTGATCGGGAACCGCGACGCTGCACTCGTGCTCGGCGCGGCATGGGCCGGAGCGTTCCTCGCCCGCGCCGTCTCATTCGCGATCGACCGTTCACGCACGAAGGAGAACATCGCCGGCCTCGCCATCGAGGCGACGATCGCACTGCTCCTGCTGCTGCCCTGACGCCCAGGGATCGTCAGGCCTCGGTCGACCACAACTCGTCGACGAACCGTTGGTCCCCGTCGAACAGCCAGCACTCGCGCAGCCTGCCGTCCTGCACCCGATAGAGCAGCACGCGGCGCACACGTCGGGGCGGATCGCCGAGATCCTCGACGGCGATGAGCGCGCCGAGCGACTCGCCCACCAGCACGTCCTCGACGGCGATGAGCCTGCGGCTCGTCCGCAGCGAGGCCTGGCCGAGTGCGGCGAACGCCGCGTCACGCCCGGCGTGGGTG
>JBJTRF010000099.1:0-5380 GCA_046076025.1 Ilumatobacteraceae bacterium | reverse complement strand
CCGCTGGTCGCTGACGCCCTTCGTGGGCGCGGGACGCGCTGCGAGGACCAGCACCACCACGACGACTGCGAGCATCGTCGCCCACCACCACCACCGCTGGCGGACGGGGTGACGGGGCGGAGGGGCGGCGCGACCGTCGGTAGCCGAGGTCACTGCTCGGCCCCCACGATCTCCAGCACCTCGGCCGCAGTGATGCCCCCCACCAGCTTCTGGCGGACCTTGCCCTCGGGGTCGATCAGGTACGACTCGGGCAGCTTCACCACGGCGTAGTCCAGGGTGGACGACTCGGTGCCGTCCACCAGCACGGGCCAGTCGCCGCCCTGCTCCTTGAAGAACTTGGTCACCTTGGCGGCCGGGTCGTCGAACGCCACGCTCACCACCTGCACCGGGGTGCCCGGGACCTGCGAGAGCTTGACCAGCTCGGGGTGCTCGGCGACGCACGGCGGGCACCACGTCGCGAAGAAGTTGAGCAGCACCCACTTGCCCCGGTACTTGTCCAGGTCCACCGGCGCGCCGTCGACGGTCGTGCCGGCCAGCGTGGGGGCCAGCTTGCCGACGACGCTGCCCGAGGTGTCGGCCTCACGCCCCGTGGGTGCGGTGGCGAACAGCACCACCAGGGCCAGCACGGCGACACCCACGATCCCGGCGATCCACGGCGCCCGCCTCATGCCGTCACCGCCCCCGCGCCAGCCGGGCCGGTCCCGGCCGGTTCGTCGGCGGTCGTTCCCGCGTCCGTGTCCTCCGGCACCGGCAGCGGCGGCGCCGAGGCGGGGTCGAGCGGGTTGCGGCGGCGGCCGGGGAAGAGCGACAGCACCGTGCCGAGCACCATGACCATGCCGCCTACCCAGAGCCACACGACGAGCGGCTGCACGATCACCCGGACCCCGACGGCGGGGTTGGACGTGCCGGGCGCCCGGGTCAGTGCCAGGTAGACGTCCTCGCGCGGCCCGACGCGCACCGACGGCGTGCCGATCGTCTGGCCGGTCAGGCGGTACTTGTTGAGGCGCGGCTCGTAGACCTTCGTACCGTCCACCAGGAAGCGGGCCCGCAGCTCGACGCGGTTGGACCGCTCCACCGACCGCGAGTCCAGGTACTTCACGGTGTGCCCCGCGATCACTGCGGTGGCACCGGGCCGCAGCTCGAACTCGGCGGTGCGGATGAACGACCCCGACGCCGCGAGCGCCACGGCCACCAGGATGGTGCCCAGGTGGACCACCATGCCGCCGTTGGCCCGGCCCACGAGGCCACGCCAGCCCTGCCGCCGCCCGGCCAGTGCCAACTGCCGCAGCGCGGCACCGCCAGCGAAGCCGCCCAACCCGAACGCCAGCAGCGGCGCCACCCCGGTGGCCCCCACCAGCACCGCCGCCAGCAGCGCACCGGCGCCGGCCCACGCCGGCCAGAAGAGGCGGTCGCGCAGCAACTCGCCGCTCGCCCGCCGCCACGGCAGCACGGGGGCAACGGCCATCAGGAACAGCAGCACGATGCCGATGGGCCGCGCCATCGTGTCGAAGAACGGCGGGCCCACCGACACCTGGCGGTCGTCGATGGCCTCGACCACCAGCGGGAACACGGTGCCCAGCAGCACCACGAACGCGAACAGCGTGAAGATCACGTTGTTGGCGAGGAAGGCCCCCTCGCGCGACATCGGCGAGTCGATCGCGCCGGGCGACCGCAGCCTGTCGCCGCGCCAGGCGATGAGCCCCAGCGATACCAGCACGGTGACGATGAAGCCGGCCAGCAGGTAGGGGCCGATGTCGCCGTCGCTGAACGCGTGCACGCTGTCGATCACCCCGCTGCGGGTGAGGAACGTGCCCAGGATGGTGAACGAGAACGTGGCCACGAGCAGGCTGAGGTTCCAGACGCGCAGCATGCCGCGCCGCTCCTGCACGAGCACCGAGTGGATGTACGCGGTGCCGGTGAGCCACGGCAGGAAGCTGGCGTTCTCGACCGGATCCCACGCCCATACGCCGCCCCAGCCGAGCACCTCGTAGCTCCACCAGCTGCCGAGGATGATGCCCAGCGTGAGGAATCCCCACGACACCAACGCCCAGCGCCGCGTCTCGAGCAGCCAGCCCTCGCCGACGCGGCCGGTCACCAGCGCGGCGATCGCAAACGCGAACGGCACCGTGAAGCCCACATAGCCCAGGTACAGCGTCGGCGGGTGGAACATCACCAGCACGTGGTTCTGCAGCAGCGGGTTGGGTCCCCGGCAGCAGCGCTCGAAGTTGGCAGGCGTCGGCCCTGCGGCGAACACGTCGGTCGGCCCGAGGGCGATGAAGAAGAAGAACGCCGTGACCAGGAACATCACGACGTTGGCCCACACCACCAGCGGATCGTCGAGTCGTCGCCGCGAGCGCCGCAGCACCACGAACGTGTACACCGCCAGCAGCAGCAGCCACAGCAGGATGCTGCCCTCGAGCGCGCTCCACAGCGACGTGACGTTGAACAGCGCCGGCGTGTCGTATGAGCCGACCTTCTGCACGTAGGCCACCGACCAGTCGCGGATGATGAGCGCCCGCTCCATCACCACGACGGCGGCAATCGCCGACACCAGCACCACCCACCCGTAGCCGTGCACCAGTCGGAGGAGGTGGTGCTTGCCGAGCCGCACCGACGACACCAGTGCCGCCGCGCCGAACAGCGACGCGGAGAACCCGATGATCAGTGACGAGTGGCCGAGCGCTCCGCTGAGGCCCTCCATCGCGATCAGCACGGCAGTGCTCCCCGACGACGCGCCATCGCGCTCACGTGCCGGCTTGGCATGCGGCCGCCGCCGTGTCGGCCTGCTCGATGCGGTCGGCGTTCTCCTCGTCGTACTGCTCGTCGTGCTTCACGAGCACCTCATCGCCCTCGAAGCGATAGCCCGACGGCGAGTCCGGCGCCGCCACCACCCGGCCTGCCACCACCACGGGGATGCACTCCTGGAAGATGCCGGTCGGCCGACCGGTCACCGACACCGGCATCGACGCCCCGTCGTACGAGATCGTGAAGTCGAGCGAACCGCCGGCCTCGTCGACCGACTCCTTCTCGACCACGCCCTGGATGCGGATGCGCCGGCCGACATCGCAGCCGTCCTTCACGCCGATCTCGTCGACGTTGCAGTAGTAGTCGACCGCCGACGTGAGGAACTTGCCGACGAACACGCCGCCCACGCCGAGCACCGCCACCAGCACGCCGATGGCCAGCCACGGGCGACGCCGCCGCGTGCCGACGGCAGTGGGCACCACCTCGCGCGGGCTCAGGTCCACGGGCGGTCCTCCGGGGGCACCCGCTCGGCCGAGCGCCACGCCGAGGCGCGCATCCGCAGCACGAACAGGCCGATGCCGCCGAGCACGACGACATACGTGCCGACGACGTGCGTCGCATTGTCGATGCCGCCGAGCGACCACGCCACGACGGCACTCACGACTGGCCCTCGCGTCGCCGCTCGTCAAGTGCCTCGTCGAGGCCGCGGTCGGCAACCATGTCGTCCATCGTCAGCACGCGCTGGCGGTGCAACACCAGCCACACGTAGAGCAGCGTGAAGGTGACGAGACCGGTGAACAGCGTGAACAGCATCAGGTCGCTGAGCTCGCCGTTGCGGACGCTCTGCCCCTGGTGCAGCGGCCGCCACCAGCGCACGCTGAAGTGCACGAGCGGCACCTCGAGCACGGCCAGCAGCGCCAATACTGCCGAGCGACGCGCTCGCTGGTGATGGCTGCCGCCGAGACCGCGCACGGCGAGGTAGCCGATGTAGGTGACGAGCAGGAAGGCCGTGGTGGTGAGACGCGAGTCCCACGTCCAGTAGGTGCCCCACGTGATGCGGCCCCACAGGCTGCCGGTCACCAGCGTGATGGCCATGAACAGCACGCCAACCTCGGCGCTGGCGCCGGCGACGCGATCCCACGCAAGGCTGCGCGTGCGGCGGTAGAGATAGCCCGCACTCGACACGGCAGTGACGATGAACGCCAGGTACGCCAGCCACGCCGACGGCACGTGGATGTAGAGGTTGCGCACGGCATCGCCCTGGATCCGGTCGTCGGGCGAGACCACGAGCCCCAGCACGACGAGCATCGACAGGCCGGCGAGCACGGTCGCACCGAGACCACGCGAGAACCGCGTCGAGGTGGGTCGGCGCAGCGCGGACCTGCTCGGCGACGTCTGGGGGGCGGGGGCTGCGATCGTCATGTGGCTGCTATTCGTCGACCAGTGCGCCGAAGGCGAGCGAGCCACCGGCACCGAACGCCACGGCGAACAGCGCGAGCAGGCCGATCCACGGCCAGCCCTCGCCCGACGTGGCACCTGCGGTGCCGAGTGCCGACTCGGTCGCCCGTGTCGCACCGATGAGGACGGGTGCCGCAACCGGGAGGAGCAGGAGCGGCAGCAGCGTGTCGCGCCCTCTCGCCCCGGAGGCGAGACCTCCGTAGAGCGTACCGATGCACGCCAAGCCGGTCGTGGCGGAGACAGCAGTCACAGCCAGCAGCAGCATTCCCGACGGCCTGACCTCGGCCCGGTACAGCACCACCGCCGCCAGCAGCAGCACCACCTCGAGCACCAGCAACTGCACCGCCATGGCCAGCGACTTGCCAAAGAAGATGCCACCTGGGCGCACCCCGGCCACGCGCAGCGCATCGAGCGCGCCATCGGCCGACTCGACGGCGAACGAGCGCTGCACCACGACCACGAGGCTGAACAGCACCGCCAGCCACACCAGCCCGGGTGCCACCCGCTCGAGCACCGAGTCGCTGTCGAGGGCGAAGGCGAACATCACCATCACGATCACGGCGAATGGCAGCACCTGGTTCACCACCACGCGGCTGCGCGCCTCGATGCGCAGGTCCTTGGCGGCCACCAGCCGCGCCACGCGCCACGCCGCGCTCATGCGGCACGCACCTGCCCGCCGACCACGTCGACCACCCGCGATGCCAGCGACCCCGCACGCTCGTGCTCGTGGCTGGCGACGATCACCGTGGCCCCAGCGGCGGCCGCGGCGCGCAGCGTGGCATCGAGCTCGTCGCGGCCCGCTGCGTCGAGGCCCGCATGCGGTTCGTCGAGCAGCCACACCCGGGCGCGGCGGGCGACGATGCACGCCAGCGCCGTGCGGCGACGCTGCCCCGCGCTCAGCCGGCTCACCCGCACCGAGGCCAGGCGCGCCGAGAGGCCGAGCCGGTCCATTGCCGCGGAGATTTCCTCGCCCGACGCGCCGACCGTGGCACCCCAGAAGGCGATGTTGTCGGCGACGGTGAGATCGTCGTAGAGGCCGTTGGCGTGACCGAGCAGCCCGACGAGCGGCCGCACGGCCCACCGGTCGGCAACGAGGTCGATCCCGGCCACCGTCGCCGAGCCGCGCTCGACCGGCAGCAGGCCGGCGCACAGGCGCAGCAGCGAGGTCTTCCCCGCC
>JBJTRF010000098.1:0-9373 GCA_046076025.1 Ilumatobacteraceae bacterium | reverse complement strand
GCCATCGGTCCCAAGAGATTGAAAACCGTCGCCACGCCGATGTCCCGACGCGCCTGCGCCGCGAATCGGAAAGCCGGGTGGTAGCGCGGCGCGAAGCAGAATCCCATGCCGGCGGTCTCGATGCAGTGCTTCACGCCGAGGGGCGAGAGTTCGATGGCGACACCGAGGGCTTCGAGAACGTCGGCGGTCCCACACTTCGACGACGCGGCCCGCGCCCCGTGCTTGCACACGGGCACCCCTGCTCCCGCGACCACGAACGAAGCCATGGTGCTGATATTGATGGAGTGACTGCGATCCCCGCCGGTGCCGACGATGTCCACGGCGCGGTCGCGAGTGGACTCGTCGAGTGGCACCAAGGTGGCGGCGGCCAAGACGGCATCGAGAAGACCCGAGATCTCCTCCGGGGTCTCGCCTTTGGCCCGCAGAGCCACCACGAATCCGATCAACTGAGCGGCGGTGGCCGACCCGTCGAGGATGTCCTTCATTCCGGCGCGGGCGTGCGCGGCCGGCAAGTCGTGACGGTCGAGAAGAGTGGCGATGACAGCCGGCCAGCCGCCGATCTCTTCCAGGGTGACCGCGACGTCAGCTGCTGGCGACCCGGGGACCGGCGATCCGGGTGCGGAGCGGGCCGATTCGGACATCGGGTCAGGCTACCGACCACCCCCCGGCGACGATCAGGACGTTCAGGCCGAGCGGCGTCGTTGGCGGATGATGCGCCGACGGTCCTTGTCGGTGGTTCCACCCCACACGCCCACCTTCTCTCGTCGCGCCAATGCGTGTTCGAGACAGGCCACTCTCACCGCACACCCGGCACAGATTCCGAGTGCCAAGTCCTCCTCGTCGGCCGTTTCGGGGAAGAAGATGTCCGGGTCCAACCCCCGACACGCCCCCAACGAACGCCACGCGATGTCCATGTCACCAACCCCCCGGGCTCGATGACGCCCGACATTAGAGCGACCACTGCATCGGAGACAGAATCGGAGCCTCGACCAGGCAGTTCACCGGCGGCCAACTATTCTGGGGGCGGTGACACCGACCCGTGACGAGGACCGTTTCGACCGGGCGGCCATGGTGAGACGTCTGGCCACCGAGGAATTCGACCTGGTGGTGGTCGGCGGAGGAATCACCGGGGTGGGGGTGGCCCTCGACGCCGCCAGCCGGGGTCTGAAAGTGGCTCTGGTCGAGCGTGGCGATCTGGCCTCCGGGACCTCGTCCAAGAGCTCGAAGCTGATCCATGGCGGACTGCGCTACCTGCAGCAGGGTGAGGTGCGACTGGTCTACGAGGCCTTGCACGAGCGCCAGCGGTTGCGGCGCAACGCCCCGCATCTCGTGACCGTGCTCCCCTTCATGATCCCGATCCTCACCCGGGACGGTTTGATCTCACGCAAGATCGCCCGGGCCCTCGGTTCGGCGTTGTGGATGTACGACGTCACCGGAGGAGTCCGGATCGGCCGACTCCATCGTCGGATCCGCAAGTCCAAGGCTCGCGCTCTCATCCCCACCATCGACACCGCCCGTCTGGCCTCGGCGTACATCTATTACGACGCGCAGGCCGATGATGCGCGGCTCTGCACCTCGATCGCCCGCACCGCCATCGACCACGGTGCCGTCGTGGGCTCCTACGTGTCGGCCGAACGCATCGTGCGCCATCCCGACGGATCCGTCGCCGGTCTCGACGTTCGCGCCCGCTTCTGCGACGACGTCGAAACGTTCCGCCTACGAGCACGGCTGGTGATCAACGCCGCCGGAGTCTGGTGCGACGAGGTTCGCCGAACGGGTGACGAAGTCGACATCGACACCATCCGGCCGGCCAAAGGTGTTCACGTGACCATCCCCTGGTCCAAGGTGCGCAACGAGATCGCCGTGGTCATTCCGGTGCCCAAGGACCGACGCAGTCTGTTCGTCATCCCTTGGGGACCGCGTCCCGAGGGGGGATATACGCACACTTATGTCGGGACCACCGATACCGATTACCGCGGACCACTCGACGATCCCCAGTGCACCAAGGACGACATCGACTACGTCGTGGGGGCCATCAACGCCAATCTCGACGCCGGTGTGACGGCCGACGACATCACTGGGGTGTGGGCGGGTTTACGACCCTTGGTCAAGCAAGTGAATGCCGAGGACGGCTCGGGTCGATCGGGGAAGGCGGCGCGAACCGCCGATCTGTCCCGACGGCACCTCGTTCTGGTGATCGACGACGGGCTCATCACGGTGACCGGAGGAAAGCTGACCACGTATCGGGAAATGGCGGAGGACGCAGTGGACATGGCCGTGCGACATCTACGTCGACTCGACCCCTCGGTGCGCCCCGGACGTTGCCGCACCCGCAGTCTCCGCCTGTTCGGTGCACCACGGCGCGGATTCCGCGTCGGTGACGCCCCGGGCTCGCGCCGATCGCACTTGTTTTCGCGGTACGGCACCGAGTCCGCGGTCGTCGAGTCGATGATCGCGGCCGATCCTGCGCTCGGCGAGCCGTTGTCCCCCGGGCTGCCCTACCTCCGCGCCGAAGTCGTCTTCGCCGTCCGGTACGAAATGGCCGTCACCCTCGAAGACGTCCTGTCGCGCCGCACCCGAGCCTTGCTCTTCGATCGAGCGGCGGCGGCACGGATCGCCCCGGAGGTGGCCCGGCTCATGGCTCCGTTGCTCGACTGGAATGCGGCGCGAACGGAGAGCGAGATCGCTGCATTCCGCGACCTGTGCAGCCATGAAGAGGCGGCGGCGTCGGTTCTCGAGTCCGAACTACATCCGACGTGAGCACGATGCGTCGACCGAGTATTCCGATCCCGATGAATCTGGGAGCCGACGGCAAAGTCGGCGAGCGCTTCGGCCACGCCGCGTCCGGCGTTTCGGACACCGATCTGTCCGAGCTCCGTCGGATCTGCCCACCGACGACACACTCGCCGAGCGAGCCGAAGCCAGTCGGGACTGGTGGCCCCTTTCCATGCACTGGTCATTGGCGGGTCAGGTCCCGGTGTTGGCGGCCGCGGTGTGCCGGCCTTCATCGACGGAGGAGATCTCCCGCTTGCTCAGGTGGTGCAGTGACCATCGCGTTCCGGTCACCGCCGCCGGCGGACGCAGCGGGGTGTGCGGGGCCTCGGTGCCCCTCGGTGGCGGCGTGGTGCTCGACACCACCGGGATGCAAGGGATCGTCCACGTCGACGACGAGTCGATGGTGGTCGAAGTCCTCCCCGGTACCTTCGGGCCGGACCTCGAAGAACACCTGCGGACGCACGGCCTCACCCTCGGGCACTATCCCAAGAGTTTCGACATTTCCACGGTCGGCGGCTGGGTGGCCTGCCGCAGCGCCGGGCAGTACTCCACCCGCTACGGCAAGATCGAGCATCTCGTCGTCGGCCTCGAGGTGGTGCTGGCCGACGGCACACTCGTCCGCACCGGCGGCAGCCCTGCCGCCGCACAGGGACCCGACCTCACGCAACTGTTCGTCGGCAGCGAGGGAACGCTCGGCATCATCACGCGCATCTGGCTGCGTGCCCACGAACTGCCGCCCGCCGAGCGCCGTGCCGCCTACGTGATCGGCGCAGATGGCGGCACATCGGCTGCCTTTGCGCTGGGTCTCGACACCTGCCGACGCATCATCCGCCGCGGCGCCACGCCGGCAGTGCTGCGCCTCTACGACGCCGCCGAGTCGGCGCGCGGCCACGGCGGCGACGGCACCAATTGCATGCTGCTCGTGCTCGATGAGGGCGACCACCGCATCGTCGACGCGACGATGACCATCGTCGACGACGAATGCGCGGCGTCGGGGGCCGAGCACGCCGGCGACGAGCCAGTGGCACGGTGGATGGCGCACCGCAACGAGACCGGTGCGCTGCAGGCACTCACGCGCAAGGGCTTCGTGGTCGACACGCTCGAGGTGGCAGCACCGTGGTCGCGTCTCACGCAGGTAGTCGAGCGCACCGAAGCCGCTTTGCTGGCCGTGCCGCACGCACGGGCTGCCACCTGCCACCTCTCGCACAGCTACGACGACGGTGCATGCCTCTACTTCACCTTTGCCGCCACGCCGCCTCCCGACGAGTTCGAGCACACCTACGTGTCGCTGTGGGATGCCGGCCAGCGCGCCGCACTCGCAGCGGGCAGCAACCTGTCGCACCATCACGGCATCGGCATCAACCGGGCCAGGTTCATGGGCGAGGCGCTCGGCTCGTCATGGGAGGTGCTGGCGCGGATCAAGCACGCCCTCGACCCACGCGGCATCATGAACCCGGGCAAGATGGGTTTCGGCCCGCCGACTGCCATCTCGGCGACGTCGGCTCCGCAGCCATCGCCGCCCGACGTCACCCCACCGGAGCACTCGTGGCCATGAGCAGATTCGACCGCACGGCGCTCGCCCAGGGCGCCATCACCTCGCTGCTGTTCGGCGTGCCGTTCTCGGTGGCGGCGCGACTGGTGGCCGACCGCACCGACGGCGGCGGCCTCGCCTCGCTGCTGTCGCTGGCGGCGCTCGCCGGCTTCTTCGTCGGCGCCGGAGTGGCCGCGTGGATACAGCGCACCGGCCTGCCGCTGCTGCACGGCATCGCCTGCGCCGGCGGCACCTATGCCGCTGCGCAGGCCGTGTTCATCGTCGTGAAGCTGTCGCGCGGCGGCGACGTCAACTGGCTGGGCGTGCTGTTCAACTTCAGCGCCGTGCTGTTCGTCGGCACGGTAGGCGGCGTGTTCGGCAGCGGATTGCAGCGCCGCGGCGTGGTGCCTCGCTCACAGTCAGGAAGGGACTCCCAATGAGCATCCTCGTCGTCGACGTCGGCACGTCGGGCCTGCGCGCCGGCGTCGTGCGCCCGGACGGCAGCGTCGACGCGCTGCACCACGTGCGCTTCCCCCCGTCGACGCCGTTTCCCGGGCTGGTCGAGTTCGATGCGGCGGCCATGGCGGCCGCAGTGCTCGACGTGGCGCACCGCGCACTGGCCGACGCCGGCCCGGTCGACGCGGTCGGCGTCACGGCACAGCGCGCCAGCACCGTGCTGTGGGATGCCGTCACTGGCGAGCCGCTCGGGCCAGGACTCGGCTGGCAGGACCTGCGCACCGTGATCGCCTGCATCACCGCCCGGGCCGAGCACGGCATCGGCGTTGCCCCGAACCAAACAGCCACCAAGGCGCAGTGGCTGCTCGACCAGCACGATCCCGGCCGCACCCGCGACCTGCGCATCGGCACCGTCGACTCGTGGCTCGCCTGGGTGCTCAGCGGCGGCCGACTGCACGTCACCGACCACACCAATGCCGCCGTCACCGGGTTGCTCCTGCCCGACGCGTCGGGCTGGGACGATCGAGCCTGCGACGCGCTGCGCGTGCCCATGTCGATGCTGCCGTCGATCGTCGACACATCGGGCGTGTTCGGCGAGGCCACCGCCCTGCCCGGATCGCCACCGCTCGCCGCCCTCGTGGGCGACCAGCAGGCCAGCCTCGTCGGCCAGGGCTGCGTGCGGCCCGGCATGGCAAAGGTGACCTTCGGCACGGGCGGCATGCTCGACCTGTGCACCGGCCCCGACGCGCCGCCGCGTGCAGGCCGCGGCAATGCCGGCACCTTCCCCATCGTGGCGTGGAGCCGCGGCGGCATCACATGGGGAGTCGAGGCCATCATGCTGTCGGCGGGCAGCAACGTCGACTGGCTGGTCGACGACCTCGGCATCATCGACTCCCCCGCCGCCAGCCACGACGTCGCAGCGCAGTGCGCCACGTCCGACGGCGTGATGTACGTGCCGGCACTGATGGGCCTCGGCACGCCGTGGTGGGACTACGGCGCACGCGGCACGATGCTCGGCATCACCCGCGGCTCGGGCCGCCCCCAGATCGTGCGTGCAGTGCTAGAGGGCGTGGCGCACCGCGGCGCCGACCTGGTGGAGGCCGCCGAGCGCGACGCCGGCCTCTCGGTCGCCGCCCTGCGCGTCGACGGCGGGATGAGCCGCAATCCCACGTTCGTCCAGGCTCTCGCCGACGCGTCGGGCCGCCCGGTCGAGGTGTCGCGCCACACCGAGGCCACCACCGTCGGCGCCGGGTTCCTCGCCGGGCTCGCCGTCGGCACCTGGGGGTCGTTCGACGAGGTCGCCGCCGCGTGGCAGCCCAGCCATGTCGTGGCCCCCGCCGGATCGGCCGACCGCCACCGGTGGGCCGCGGCGGTCGAGCGGTCGCGCCGGTGGATACCCGATCTGTCGGCGCTGGACTTCTAGAGTTGCCCTGCCCGCCCCCGACGGGAACACTGGGGGCTGATGATGTCGAAAGGATCCCCAGTGCATTCCGACGCGATTCCGCCCAGCGCTGCTTCGCCGACCGGACGGCGCGCAGTGCTCGCTGCCGGCCTCGGGGCGGCAGTCACCCTGCTGCCCATGCTCGCCGGCACGGCCGCTGCCGCCGAGGGCGAGACGCCGAAGAAGCCGACCGAGGACGACCTCGAGTTGCTCGGCGCCGCCCAGCGCCTCGAACTCTCGCTGCGCGACGTGTACGACGATGCCATCGGCGGCGTCGCCGGCTGGACCGACGAGCAGGCCGCCGTGATGGTCGCCCTGCGCGAGGCCCACGAGGAGTTCGCCAATGCCCTGTCGTCGATGCTCGGCACCGACGCACCCGGCGAGCGCTCAGAGGTCGCCTACGCCGAGCTGCGAGTCGACACCGACGGCACGCCCGGCGACGCGATCGTCGAGCTGTGGGCTGTCGAGTCGCGTGCCACGGCAACGCATCTCGAGGTGCTCGGCGCGCTGGTGGGCACCGACGGCGCCGAGCTCACCGCCGCCATCATCACTGCCGAGGCCCGACACAGCACCGCGCTGGCCGACCTTGCCGGCATCTCCGACCCATCCCTGCGACTCGTCGACGAAGAGCAAGCGCCCGTCGACGCCACGAAGTGACGGCCATGAACCACCACGAGATCTCCACCACCCGCCGCGACCTGCTGCGACTCGGCGGCATGGGCGCTGCCGTCGCCGCCGTCCTGGCGGCCTGCGGCTCCAGCGAGGCCGGCGAGCTCGGCCGCGTCGGCTTCGGCGACACCGTGCCCGAACTGGGTCCCGGCACCGTCGACAACGGCGTGCTGCTGCGCACCACCGCCTCGGTCGAGCGCACCATCGTCGCCGCCTACCAGCGCATCATCGACGAGGGCCTGCTCGCCACGCCCGGCGCGGCGTTCCCCGACGTGGGCGACCTCACCGACCAGGTGCGACTGCTGCAGCAGCACCATGCCGACGCCGCCGCGGCGATCGACACGCTCACCGCCGAGGTGGGCGCCGAGCCGTGGCCATGCGGCAACCCGCGATTCGACTCGGTGTACGTGGGCGCGATCATGGACCGCACCCTCACCGGGCAGGCGGCCACCGACGCCACGCCGGCCATCGATGCCAGCGACGACGTCGCCCGCGACATGCTCAACCTCGTCGAGGCGCTCGAGCAACTCAGCACTGCGACGTGCCAGGCAATGGTGCCGCAGCTTGCCTCCGCCGCCCACCGCAAGGCGCTGATGACGATCGCCGCCCGCTCGTCGCGCCAGGCGGCGCACGTGGCTCTGGTGATGAACCCGGGCGGCTACCTGCCCGGCACCGGCGAGGCCCTCGACGACGGCTCTGGCCAGACCCCGATCCCGCTGCCGGTGGCGCTGCCCACCCCGTACGGTTCGCTCGGCGCGATCGTGTACGTGGGCGGCCGCGGCGACGAGAACGGCGTGCGCCAGCGCGTCAGCATCGAGACGCCGAGCCTGAACTCGCTCACCTACGCCGAGTCCACCTGCGCCAGCTGACTGCGGTGCCGATTGCAGCGCTGACTGATCGCTGCGCCTCACGGCGCCGCATCGGCCCATTCCTCCCCCACCTCCGCCGCAGCGGCTGCCGGTAGCCTGCGGGCGACGGTGAGTCGGCCGGGTGGCCGCGTCGCAGCATCGACTGCGACGAGGAAAGTCGGGACTCCACAGGGCAGAGCGCTGGCGAGAGCCAGGTCGGGGCGACCTGACGGACGTGCAACAGAGAGAGACCGCCGATGGGCCGGGCAACCGGCCACAGGTGAGGGTGAAACGGTGCGGTAAGAGCGCACCAGCGGGCAGAGCGATCTTCCCGGCTCGGCAAACCCCGCTCGGAGCAAGGCCAAGCAGAGGAGACGGGCGGCCCGTCCGCCGGTTCGCCGGCACTCCTCGGGTAGGCCGCACAGAGGGATGGCCACCGGCGCACAAGCGTCACAGGATCCCGCTTACAGGCCGACTCACCGTCACCGGTCGATGTTCCGCCCCTCCGGATGATTGGTGCGGTTCACGTGAACCGTCTCTCATGACGTGCTTCACGTGAACCGCTGAGTCGCCCTCGGCGGTTCACGTGAACCGCATCGGGGTCGCCAATGGCGGCTCCGAGCCGGGCGGCGACCCGTACCGGCAGCTCACCGCCGAGCCACTCATCGAACGGTGAGCCTGCCGAGGTGATGTCAGCGGGCCTGGATCTTCGTCACCGTGAACGAGCTGTAGTTCGTGACCCAGATGCTGGTCCCGTCGAACACGACCCCCCACGGGCCTGAACCGGCGGGGTACGTGGCGACGACGGCACCGGTGGCGGTGCTGATCTTCGACACGGTCCTGTTGTTGTAGTTGGCGGTCCACATGTAGGTGGCCGGGTCGATGTCGCGGTTGGCGTTGGTGGAGTACCCGGGCTGGTCGAGCGCGATCCCGTATGGGCCGCTGCCGGCGGGCAGCGCATAGGTGCCGATCACCGCACCGGTGGCGATGTTGATCTTCGACACCGCCGACGTGCCGCTGTTCGCGGTCCACATCGCGGTCCCGTCGAACGCGATCCCGTATGGGAGGCTGTTGACGGGCAGCGGGTAGGTGCCGATCACCGCCCCGGTGGCGATGTTGATCTTCGACACCGCCGACGTGCCGGCGTTCGCGGTCCACATCGCCGTCCCGTCGAACGCGATCCCGTATGGGCCGCTGCCGGCGGGCAGCGCATAGGTGCCGATCACCGCCCCGGTGGTGATGTCGATCTTTGCCACCGTCGACGTGCCGACGTTCGCGGTCCACATCGCCGTCCCGTCGAACGCGATCCCCCGCGGGTCGCTGCCGGCAGGCAGCGAAACAAAGAGGTTCACCGCACCAGTGGTGATGTTGATCTTCGACACCGTCGACGTGCCGCTGTTCGCGGTCCACATCGCCGTCCCGTCGAACGCAATCCCTGTCGGGAAGCTGCCGGCGGCCAGCGGGAAGAAGACGTTCACCGCCCCAGTCGTGATGTTGATCTTCGACACCGCCGACGTGCCGTTGTTCGCGGTCCACATCGCCGTCCCGTCGAACGCAATCCCCCGCGGGTTGCTGCCGGCGGGCAGCGCATAGGTGCCGGCCACCACGCCGGTGGTCGCGTTGATCTTCGTCACCGAACCTGCGTTGGCGGTC
>JBJTRF010000097.1:0-13733 GCA_046076025.1 Ilumatobacteraceae bacterium | reverse complement strand
CAACTCCACACCTTCGAGAGCAGTGCGTTACTTCAGATAAGCGTTTCGGGTACGTGATCAAAAGGCTTTGTCACAGAAGCGACGCCCCGCAAGACGCGCTTCAGGTCGGTGACGACTCCCCCGCTCGCTTCCACCAACTTGTGGGGCTCGATCCCGAACACGTCGTTCCACGTACCCGCGGCCGCCCACACCTCGTCATACTGCAACAAGTCGGGGTCTACGAATAGGCGCAGTTGTGTGCTGTGACCAAAGGGTGGCACGCCGCGTTTGGCTTTGGAAACCCACTGGCGCTAGAGCTCAATTTCCAGCTGCTTGGCAATCTTCCTGCAGCGGTTTGACACCGACTTCGCACCACGGGCGTTCAACTTTCGCAATCTCGGAATCAAGTTCTCAAGCAAGATTGTGGCGTACTACGGGTTGCAGGCAGCAGCGAACTTCGCAGAAGTGGACGATGCATTGCTTGAGGACTTGATTCCGAGATTGCGGAAGTTGAACGCCCGTGGTGCGAAGTCGGTGTCAAACCGCTGCAGGAAGATTGCCAAGCAGCTGGAAATTGAGCTCTATGAACCGCCCCGGGTCTCATAGAGGCTCGGTGGTTTGTGTCTTCTCCGGTTCGGCGGAGATGGTTTGACGATAGTGGTCGGCCTCGAAGGCTGCCGGTGTGGTGAAGCCGGGGCCGGGTTCGATCTCGCCGTGGAGGCGGCGGTGGTTGAACCAGTCGACGTAGGTGAGGGTGGCGAACTCGACGTCATCGAGGCCACGCCACGGGCCTTTCGGGTAGATCAGCTCCCACTTGAAGAGCCCGTTGAACGACTCGGCGAGCGCCTTGTCGTAGCTGTCTCCCTTCGAGCCGACCGACGCGACGATGTCGTTGTCGGCCAGCCGCTGGGAGTAGCGCACCGACAAGTACTGGACTCCGCGATCGCTGTGGTGGGTGAGTTGCGACAGATCCGCGCCAGCGCGGCGCCGGTTGAACACGGCCATCTCGAGCGCGTCGATCGCCAAGTCGCTGCGCAGTGACCGTGAGGCCTGCCAGCCGACGATCATGCGCGAGTACACGTCGACGATGAACGCGACGTAGACCCACCCGGAGTGCGTCTTCACATAGGTGAGGTCCGCGACCCACAACCGGTTCGGTGCCGGCGCCCGGAACTGGCGGGCCACCAGATCGGCAGGCCGGTCGAGCCGGTCGTCGCCTTCGGTGGTACGCACCCACACCCGACCACGTCGAGAGCCCTGCAAGCCCATGTCTGACATCAGCCGTTCGACCGTGCAGCGGGCGACACGGACGCCGTCCTTGTTCAGCTGGTCCCACACCTTGTCCGCCCCGTATACGGCGAGGTTCTGCTCCCACACGCGCAGGATCTGCGGGCGCAGCTCGCTGTCACGGACCGCACGCGCCGACGCCGGGCGTGTCTTCGCGGCGCGATACGTGGACGGGGCGATGCCAAGTGTCTTGGCGATCGGCTCGACTCCCCAACCCAGCTCACCGCTGCGCCGATCCTGGTGCTCGTCGACGAACCGGATCACTTCTTCGACTGGCGGCCGAGCTCCGCCCCGAAGAAATGCGCCGCTGCTTTCAAGATGTCGTTCGCCCGCCGCAGCTCCGCGTTCTCACGCTTCAACCGCTTCAACTCGACGAGCTCCGCAGTCGTCGCACCCGGCCGACGACCGGTGTCCTTCTCCGCCTGGCGGACCCACAACCTCACGGCCTCGGGCTTCGGTCCTAGCTTCTCGGCCACCGAGCAGATCGCTTCCCACTGCGACCCGTACTCGTGACCGTGATCCAGCACCATCCGCACCGCCCGCTCACGCAGCTCGTCCGGGTACCTCCCATTGCTTGGCATTGCTCCATCCTCTCAAGGAACGGAGCCTCCACGAATCCCGGGGCGGTTCAGTACGAGTGGCGAAAGTGAAGGTCATTAGGTCTTCGTCTCTAAGGGTTTGATTAATCAATGGCAGCGTGCTGCCATTCGATCACACGACGCATCTGCGGGTGCTCATCGATCCGGATCCGTTGCGGTACGACGAGGTGTGGGCGACAGCGGGAACGTGGAACGACGTGTTCGGCGTCGAGCGCACACGTTGTTCGAGGCCAGCGAAGGCCTTGTCGCCGACCTGCAGCGCGGCTGACCGGGACTCGCGTCGGTACCGGCAGCTCAGCGTGACGTGCGGAGGGGACGGGTCAGGCGTGCGGCCGCTGCCGGGTACCTTTGTGCCATTTCCACGCTCATCGGCCGTCCGCACTCCGCCCTCGTGGTGATCGATGTCCAGAACGGGGTGGTGGGCAACGCCCACGACCGCGACGGGGTCGTGTCGCGCATTGCCGCGCTGGTGGAACGGGCGAGGTCGCAGGCGGTACCCGTGATCTGGGTGCAGCACAGCGACGGCGATCTGGCCAAGGGTTCCCACGAGTGGCGGATCATCGCCGAGTTGCAGCCTCGGCCCGATGAGCCCGTGGTGCACAAGTCGTACAACGACTCCTTCGAGGAGACAACGCTCGAATCAGAGCTCGCTGAGCGCGCCGTGAGCCGTCTCGTCGTGGCCGGAGCGCAGACGGAATGGTGCATCCGCTCCACGCTGCACGGAGCGATTGCACGTGGTTACGACGCCGTGCTCGTGTCTGATGCCCACACCACCGAGGACATGTCCGAGGCAATACCCGCGACGGCCGTGATCGAGATGACCAACCGGTACTGGATGTGGCACTCCGCCCCGGGACGTGCCGCTGGCGTGGAGACGGCCGCCGCGGTCGCTCTGGCCGGCTGAGCACGCCACGCGCCTGAGCGCATGTTGGGGGGTTCCGGGCGGGCTTGGCGGACGTCAGTGCGTCAGCCAGGTCAGCAGATCAGACTCCATGCCTCGTCGAGCCGTGCGGAGGTCTCGTAGCCGCAATGCGGTCATGGCGCCGAACAGCATCATCGCCGCGACAGGCGACAGGAGCGGGCCCTGCCCCGTCACGAGCGAGATCAGCAATGCGGCCGATCCAACAAGCGCGAGGAGGCTGGTGAAGGCCATCCAGGAGACTGCCTCCCAGTGCGGCCGGAAGCGCACGCGTACCTCGGATCCGCGATCGGTCGGTCGGATCTCACCACGACCACGAACCATCGTCCGGATACGCACGCCTCGTGAGTGCTCGGCGTGGCCGCGCAGCATCTCGAGGGAGACGCCCACGTCGGCCGGAGCAATCTCGTCCGCAGGGACGCCCATCACCTGAGCGCAGCCTCGGCGAACGCGTTCGGCTGCCTCGTCAGGAGCAAGTCGAGTCGAGATCACGGTGCATCGACCCCTGTCGGTCATCTTCACTGAGAAAGTCCGAGGCACTAGCGCAGATCGCCACATGTGCAGGTTCGAGGCCTCCATGCCGTCATGTCCGCCGCTGGCGCGCAGTCGACGTGAGCGCGCGCCTAGCCTCATACGATGCCGCGGTACCTGATCTCGTTCGATGACGGCGCGATGGATCACCTTGGGGACGATCTTTCTGCAGTGGGCGAGGCGGCTCACCGCGTGCTCCGCGACGCGAAGGCTGCCAAGGTGTGGATCACCGGTGGTGGCCTGATGCGTCAGCAGGCGACGATCGTCGACACCGATGGGTCGGTCCGACTCGGCCACGCTCCAGAGACGAAACCGGTACTGGGAGGGTTCTCCATCGTCGAGGTGGCGTCGCTCGATGACGCCCTCGCATGGGCAACCCGCTTCGCTGATGCATGTCAGTGCGCCCAGGAAGTCCGCCTCATCATGGATGACCCCGAAGCATGAGGAACCTGCGTCAGTGGGCGCCAACAATCGGTGCAGCAGGCAGAGTGCAGAGTTTGCGATCGATACCGTTGCCGGATGTCAGCGCACCCTTGTTGGCCGTCTCGGGTACGCTTGGCAATCGCATGACACGCTGCCTGACACCATGACGATCGACTACCGCCCGCTTCGCGTTGCCGACTACGACGAACTCGCGACCCTGTTCACCGAGGCGTCGATCGCCGACGGCCGGCCGGTCAACGAGGTGGGCGAGGAGATCCGCGAGGACTTCGAGTCGCGCCCGGTCGACCTCGCATCGCACACGTTCAGCGCGTGGGACGGCGAGCGGCTGATCGGTGCGTCGTACGCCTACCACGTCCGGTCCGAGGAACGGCAGGAGTGCTGCTACGTGTGCGGAACGGTGCACCCAGATTTCCGCGGCCGGGGAGTGGGGCGCCGGCTCTTCCTCGACGCGTCGGCTGTCGCGGAGCGGCTGCTGCGGGCATCCAGCAGCAGGGCTCCGAAGATGATCCGCTCCGATGCATCCGGCGCCAATGTGTCGGCGATGCGCCTCTACGAGCGCGAGGGATTGCGCCCCGTCCGGTGCTTCGCCGACCTGCGCCGTCCGCTCGACTCGGTGCCCGAGCCGCTGCCTGCCGATGGATTCCAGGTGATGCCGTGGGACACGGCCCGCTCCGAGGAGATCCGCGCCGTGAAGAACCTGGCGTTCCGCGACCACTGGGGCTCGAGCGCCGTGTCGCAGGAGCACTGGGAGATTCAGGCTGCCGGCTTCGGCGCCCGGCCCGACCTCTCGTTCGTGGCGGTGTCGCCGGCCGGCAACATCGTCGGCTACCTGCTGTCGCACCGCTACGAGAACGACGAATCGCTGCTCGGCGCACGGTATGCGTGGGTCGACAACATCGGCACCCTCGCCGAGTGGCGAGGCAGGGGAGTGGCGTCGGCGCTGCTGGCGGCAGCACTCGCCGCCTATCGCGATGCCGGGATGGACTTCGCCGCCATCGACGTCGACTCCGACAACCCGACCGGCGCCTACCGCCTGTACGAGTCGCTCGGATTCGCCCCGTGGCGCCAGACAATGCTCTACCAGCGCGACGTGGGTGTTCCGGAGTAGGGAAGCGGTCGGCCGCGGGTGGCGTCGGCCCACCAGCAGGCGGCTGGCGACTCGCGTACTGTGTGACGTCGTGGACGACGTGGTGACTCCCGACGACAAGAACTGGACGTGGGTGCTCGAGCGGCGATGCGGCGACTGCGGATTCGAGGCGGCCAGCTTCGACGCCGCCATCGCGGGTATGGCCATCCGCGACCTCGCGGTTCGATGGGTCGCCGTGCTGACCGGTGATGGCATCGCCGAGCGCCCACGCTCGGGGGTGTGGTCGCCACTCGAATACGGATGTCACGTGCGTGACGTCTTTCGCAGGTTCGACCACCGCCTGAAGTTGATGCTCGAACGCGACGAACCGAACTTCGAGAACTGGGACCAGGACCGAACGGCGATCGAGGATCGCTACGCCGAGCAGCATCCGGCCGACGTATCGGCACAGCTCGTCGCGGCTGCGGCATCGCTGGCCAGCCGATTCGACGGAGTGGCCGGCCCGCAGTGGGCGCGGACTGGCATCCGCAGCGACGGGACGGTGTTCACCGTGCGAACGCTCGCGAAGTACCTGATGCACGATCCCGTGCATCACCTCTGGGATGTCGGAGCGCCTGTCCCAGCGTTGGACGCACGGTCACACCGCACCATGGCGATCGAGGCGAACAACTCGGTGTGGGACATCCTTGGCTCCGCTGCGGGCGGTCTCTCCGGCGATGAAGCCGACGAGATGACGAGGCGGGCACATGCGGCCGCCTACCACTGGCAGCGGGCCGTGGGTGCGGGGCCGGCGAACCAGGCGCGCGCCAGCTGGCTGCTCTCTCGTGTCTGGGCAGTTCGCAACGAGAGCAGGCTTGCGCTCCAGAGCGCCCGCCGATGCCTGGCGACCTGCGAGGAGCACGGCCTTGCGGACTTCGATCTCGCCTACGCCCACGAGGCCCTTGCCAGGTCATATGCCTGCAGCGGCGACGAGCCCATGGCACGTCGCCACATCGCGACCGCACGGGAGGTGCCCATCGCTGACCCGGACGACAGGTCGGTGTTCGACGGCGACTTGGCAGCCGAGCCGTGGTTCGGCCTGCGCGAGTGATCCACCCGTCACCGTTCGATCCGGCATCGCGCTTCCATCATCGGACGGCGCCGCTCAAGTCCGTGGTGCGCTGCTGCGTCGACGGCGCTACACCTTGCGTCGAGGAGAATGACGCCGCCATTGGCGAGCCTGATGCGCCGCTGACCTCGCAGGTCCCATGCCCGCGTACGCTCGCTGCGTGGAGTTCTCGTTCAGCGGGACGGTGGTCGAGTGGCGGGGGCCGTCGCCGTATCACTTCCTCGTCGTTCCCGAGGCCGATGCCGCCGAGATTGCCGATGTGGCCGCATCCGTCACCTACGGCTGGGGAATGATTCCCGTCGAGGCGCGCATCGGCTCGACGACATTCACCACCTCGCTCTGGCCTCGATCGGGCACGTACTTCCTGCCGCTGAAGGATGCGGTGCGCGACGCGCAGCGAATCGGCCTCGGCGACCGCGTGAGCGTGCGGATGCGCCTGCGGCCGCGCTGACCGGCCGCCGGGCCTGGCAGAACCTACGACACCTGGGTGAGGCCGCCGTCGACGACGAGGATCTCGCCGGTGACGTAGCGGTTGCGCACGAGCGCGAGGACGGCCTCGGCGCAGTCGTCGGGCGTGGCCGACCGGCGCAGCGGTGCCATCTTGGCGACACCGGCGTGCATGGCATCCCAGTCGGAGGTCCACGGCGTGTCGACGAGGCCCGGCGCGACGGCATTGAAGCGGATCGGCCCGTGGCTCTTGGCGAGCAGCCTGGTCATCTGGTTGAGGGCCGCCTTCGTCATCGAGTAAGCGATCGACGAGCCGACCGGTCGAACGCCGGCGATCGACGTGATCGTCACGACGTGGCCGTCCGGCCGCTGGCGAAGCAGCGGGACCGCAACCTTTGTGAGCTGCCACGTGCCCGTGACGTTCACGTCGAACGTCTTGTGGAAGATGTCGTCGGTGAGCGCGTCGAGGTCGTGGTGCGGCACCACGGTGGTCCATCCGGCGTTGTTCACCAGCAGGTCGAGACCGCCGAAGCGCTCGACGGTGCGGTCGAGCAGTGCCTGGCACTGTGCCATGTCGCTGATGTCGGCCTGCACGTACATCGACGGCCCCGGCAGCGCTGCCGCTACTGCCTCGCCGGCCGTCACGCTCGATGAGGAGTTGACGACGACGGAGGCACCGAGTGCCGACAGTCGCTGGGCGGTCCGCTCGCCGATGCCGCTCGAGGAGCCGGTGACGATCGCCACCATCCCGTCGAGTTCCGGCCTGTCATCGTGTCCGCTCATGTCGCCCTCCGTCGTGCGGCACTCGCCGCGTCGGCAATCCTGCCGCGGCAGCACCTCGGCGGACGAATACGTTGTGGGCGTGGCAGCGTCCAAGCCCTCCGACAGCGGCGTGCGCGCCGTCGACCGGCACCTTGCAGGACTGCCTGAGCCCCAGCAGACGACCCTGCAGGCCGTCCGGGCAGCGCTCCGCGAGTTGCTGCCGCATGCCGATGAGGGCCTCAAGTACCGGATGCCCTCGTTCTCCGTGCGAGGCAAGGGCGTTGCCGCCTACGACGGGTTCAAGGGGCACTGCTCGTACTTCCCGATGAGCGGCGGCGTCCTCGAGCGGATCGCGGGACTGCCGAAGCACTGCACCGCCGACCGCGGGACGCTGCGCTTCGCCGTCGATGCCCCGCTGTCGAAGGCGCTGCTGCGGCGTCTCGTGCGCACCCGGCTCGACGAGATCTCCGATGTCGCCGACGGACCGCGGCTCGAGTTCTACGACAGCGGCATGGTGAAGGCCGAGGGCGGCATGCGCGGCGGACAGCTGCACGGTCGGTGGCGCTGGTACCGGGCCGACGGCACGCTGATGCGGGTCGGCCACTTCGCCGCCGGCGAGCAGGTCGGCACCTGGGAGACCTGGGATCGAGGCGGGCGGCTGGTGAAGTCGACCACGTTCCCGTCGCCGGCCCGCCGGTGACGCGTCAGCGCTGGTCGTCGGCCGCCCGCGCCGCCGAGTCGGCGGCTGCCGCCCGGTAGATGCCGGTGGCCATGTACGAGCGCTCGGTGCGCCGCCGGGCGTCGTACACCGCGGCCCGCACGGCGTGCAGCTGCGGCGAGTCGGGCTCGGCCGTGACGGCCATCTCGATGAGGTGGCAGGCCAGCCGGAGGTCGCCGTCGCCGGCGAGTGCCTCGGCGCGGGCAGCGAGCACGTCGGCGCCACCGGCGAGTGCGGCGACCTCGCGTGAGAGGTCGACCTCTCGCGCCGGCTTGAGATTGGCCGGGTTGCCGTCGTACCACCCGCCGTACAGGCGCCAGATGTTGCGGACCACGAACTCGGGCTCGTCGTACGTGGGCTGCAGGTACGGCTTGCCGGCGAGGTGATCGGGCAGGCGCACCTCGTGGATCACCTCGTCGAGTCGGGCGCAGGCGTTCATTAGGGCGAGGGTCTGACCGTGCAGCGACTCGAGTGCCTCGGCAGTGTCGTGCAGCACGCGGGCGATCCGCTCGCGTCCGCCGAGCGCAGGGCCGTGTGCGGGAAGGAGCAGGTCGGCGCCGAGGCCGGCCATGGTGCGCAGTGCCACAGCCCAGTCCCACGCGTAGCGCTGCACCTTCTGGGGATTGCCCGCATTGGGGAACTGCCAGATGAACAGGTCGCCCACGCACAGGGCGCGGTGATGCGGCACCCACGCCCAGGTGTGGTCGTCGGTCTCGCCGCGGGCGTGATGCAGCTCGAAGCGCCCGTCGCCGACGACGACCGCATGCTCGTCGCGGTAGGTGACATGGGGATGCACGAAGTCGGCGGGCCACGCCGGCGCAGGAAGCCTGAACTGGCGCATGTTGATGTGGCCGTTGTAGCCACTGGTGGCGGCGTAGCGGTCGAAGCGCAGCGGCACCGCCTCGTGGCCGACATAGCGGATGGGGGCGTGGCCTCGCGAGGCCGCATCAGCATCGAAGGCGTGCGCGCCGGTGACGTGGTCGACGTGGCCGTGCGTGTACACGGCCGTGTGCACGCGGCGCGTGCGCCATGCCCGCAGCTGCTCGACGACCCGCGGTGCGGAGAGCGCGTGCGACACGTCGAAGACCACGAGGCCCTCGTCGGTGTCGAAGGCAACCGAGTTGCTGAATGCCTCGACCAGCACGACGCCGTCGGCCACCTCCTCGGCGGCGCCCGACGACTCGCTGAAGACGCCCTTCATCGTCAGCGGCTCGTCGCCGTCGGCCCACCGTGCCGACCGGTCGAGCATCGAGGTGAATGTCATGCGCGTGTCGTCGCCGGGCGTGGGCTCACGAGTCGGTCCGCTCGTCGACAGCGGGGGTGTCGCGGCGTCCGATGATCGAGATGACGAGCGCGGCGATGCCGAAGGCTGCGGTGAGTGCGCCCATTGCCCGTGCGCCGATGCCGATCTCGAGCCGGGCGATGTTGGCGCCGGCAGCGAGTGCGACTACGCCGACCGTGCCCGAGATCAGGCGCGTTGCGATGTGTCGAGGCCGTCGCACGACGACGATCATGCTGGCGATGCCCGCCGCAAGGGTGCTGAGCATGATGATCGCGGCCAGCAGGGCGAGGCTTTCCATGACGGCATTCCATCACATCGGCAGGCGGTGTCCTGCCGCACCTCGGCGCGGGCGGGCGGGGCGCTACGCGGCGGGGAAGAGCGCGAAGAAGTCCTTCTCGGTGCCCTTCAGGTAGCGGTACGGGTTGCGCATGCGGGCATCGACCAGCACGGGCGTGCGCTCGTCGGTGCCATAGCCCTCGTAGAACGCGAACTGCGGCCAGGTGCCGTTGATGTCGAGCTGCATCGCCGTGATGCACCCGGCATCGACGAGCAGGCCGGCGAGCATCGCTGCATCCACCGGGCCCGCCATCACGTACAGCAGGTCGCCGTTGGCGACCTGGCAGAGGGCTGAGCGGTTGGTGTACGTCTCCGAGCCGAAGTCGACACCCCACGCCTTGTCGTAGCGGGTGGCTGCCATCGAGATGCCGCCGTCGACAAGTAGTGGCAGGCCCTGGCGCAGCGAGACCCACGTGCCGTCGTCGCGCAGGTCGCGCCCGTACTGGCCGATGGTGATGAGCCCGTCACGGTCGATGGCAATCGTTGCCTCTCCGTCGACCAGCGGCTCGACGGTGCGGCCCTCGGTCATGTAGCCGCCGTCGATGTGCTCGAACCGGAAGCCGCCGTTGAATGCGGCGAGCAGCATGCGGCGGTCGTCGCCGTCGACCTTCGAGTAGTACTCCCACCCGTCGCCGCCCGGCAGTTCGGTGCCGCCGTACATGCGGGCGGCGACGAGGTCGCGGCGGATGTACACGTAGGTCGCGGTGACCGACGCGGCAGATCGCACCGGGCGCATCGACGTCACCCAGATCGCATCGTCGGTGTCGGGCGCGCTGAGCGGAATCCACTGCCCTTCACCGGGCAGCGGATTCCCCAGCGCGGGCGCAAGGTCGGCGGGCGCGAAGGGCGCGAGGGTGGTGCTCGGGCCCAGCGGAGCAGTGGTCGTCGGTCCTGCGGGTTGCGTGGTCGGCGGCGTGGTGGTGGTGGCGACGGCCAGCGGAAGTGCGGTGGCGGGAACGATCGACGGCGGCTCGGCATAGTGCCAGCGCTCGAGCCGGTCGACGATCGACCCGAAGCCCTGGTTGCGCGCCCAGTTGGCACCGGCCTGCAGCGTGCCGTCCTCGCTGGCAGCGAGTTCGACGCCGAGCGATGCGGCAGGCGCCACGGTGCAGGCGACGGCCAGCGCCACCAGCGACCGTCGCAGCCTCGCGCCGAGCAGCCGAGGTGCGTCCCGTCGCAGCACCTGCTCGATGCCCACTGCACCGAGGACGAGCCAGACGATGCCGCCGACCACGACGGCGAGTCCGAGCGGCGGCATCGCCCCATCTCAGCACATCACAGCGGCATCACGAAGCGTGCTGCCGGCCGCGCAGTCGGTAGTGTCGACCTGATGGGTTCTGCAGCCGCGCTGACGCACCTCCAGCGCCTCGAGTCGGAGTCGATCCACATCATCCGCGAGGCCGTTGCCGAGGCCGACCGGCCGGTGATGCTCTACAGCATCGGCAAAGACAGCTCGGTGATGCTGCACCTGGCCATGAAGGCCTTCTATCCGGCTCCCATTCCCTTCCCGCTGCTGCACGTCGACACCACGTGGAAGTTCCGCGACATGTACGCCTTCCGCACCAAGGCATCCGACACGTACGGCGTCGAGCTGCTCGTGCACCGCAACCCAGACTGCGTTGCCCGCGGTATCAACCCATTCGACCATGGCTCGGCGATGCACACAGATCTCTGGAAGACGGTGGGCCTGAAGCAGGCACTCGACGAGCATCGCTTCGACGTTGCCTTCGGCGGAGCACGCCGCGACGAAGAGCGGTCGCGCGCCAAGGAGCGCGTGTTCTCGCTGCGCAGCGCCCAGCACCAGTGGGACCCACGGCGCCAGCGCCCCGAGCTGTGGTCGCTCTACAACGCCCGCCACGCCCCGGGCGAGTCGCTGCGCGTGTTCCCCCTGTCGAACTGGACCGAGCTCGACGTGTGGCAGTACATCCACCAGGAGGGCATCGAGGTGGTGCCGCTGTACTTCGCAGCTCCTCGGCCAGTGGTCGAGCGGGGTGGCACGCTGATCATGGTCGACGACGAGCGGATGCGCCTCGAGCCGGGCGAGCAGCCCGAGCAGCGGATGGTCCGCTTCCGCACGCTCGGGTGCTATCCGCTCAGCGGGGGCGTCGAGTCGGATGCCACGTCACTTGCCGACATCATCCGCGAGATGCTCCTCGCCACCACCTCCGAGCGGCAGGGTCGCATGATCGACCGCGACCAGGCGGCGTCGATGGAGAAGAAGAAGCAGGACGGGTACTTCTGATGGCCCGCCGTCCCCCCGCTATCGCTGACGGCCTCGAGGCATACCTGGCGCGGCAGAACCAGAACGACCTGCTGCGCTTCATCACCTGCGGCAGCGTCGACGACGGCAAGAGCACGCTGATCGGCCGCCTGCTCTACGAGTCGCATCTCGTGTTCGACGACCACCTGAGGGCGCTCGAGGCGGACTCGCGCCGGGTGGGCACGCAGGGCGACGAGCTCGACATGGCGCTGCTGCTCGATGGCCTCGAGGCAGAGCGCGAGCAGGGCATCACCATCGACGTCGCCCACCGTTACTTCAACACCGAGCGTCGGACGTTCATCGTCGCCGACACGCCGGGCCACGAGCAGTACACCCGCAACATGGTGACGGGCGCGTCCACCGCCCAGCTGGCCGTGATCCTCATCGATGCGCGCAAGGGCGTGCTGGTGCAGACGCGCCGGCACTCGTACTTGGTCAGCCTCCTCGGCATCCGCAACATCGTCGTGGCGGTGAACAAGATGGATCTCGTCGACTGGTCCCAGCAGCAATTCGACGCGATATCGGCCGACTATCGGACGTTCGCCTCGCAGATCGGCATCGACGACCCGCTCGTCATCCCGGTGTCGGCGCTGCACGGCGATAACATCGTCACCCGTAGTGCATCGACACCGTGGTATGCCGGCCCCCCGCTGATGGAGCACCTCGAGACGGTACCCGTCGACGACAGCGCTGCGCAGCGCCCGTTCCGCATGTGGGTGCAGTCGGTGCTTCGCCCGTCGCTCGACTTCCGCGGCTTCGCCGGCCTCGTCAGCGGCGGGACGCTTCGGGTGGGCGACCGCATCCGCGTGCTGCCGGCGGCGACCGAGACCACTGTGTCGCGGATCGTGACCGCCGATGGCGACCTTGCAGAGGCGCGGGCGGGGCAGTCGGTCACGGTCACCACCGCCGACGAGGTCGACGTGATCCGCGGCGACCTGCTGTCGTCGTCGGCCGAACCGGCGGCCACTGCCGACCAGTTCGAGGCGACACTGGTGTGGATGGACGAGTCGCCGATGCTGCCGGGGCGGCCGTACCTGCTGAAGATCGGCACGCGCACGGTGGGTGTCTCGATCGCTCAGCCGAAGTACCGCGTCAACGTCAACACGCTCGAGCACGTGTCGGCCACCACGCTCGCCCTCAACGAGATCGCGGTGTGCAACCTGTCGCTCGACCGTCCGGTGCCCTTCGACCCGTACGACCAGCAGCGCGACACCGGCGGATTCATCATCATCGACCGGCACACCAACGCCACGCTCGGCGCAGGCATGCTGCGCTTCGCCCTTCGCCGGTCGCAGAACATCCACTGGCAGTCGCTGTCGGTCGGCCGCGAGGCGCGATCATCGCTCAGCGGGCACCGGCCGGCCATCGTGTGGTTCACCGGCCTCTCGGGGTCGGGCAAGAGCACCATCGCCAACCTGGTCGAGGCGCGGCTCCATGCCGACGGCGTGCGCACCTACCTGCTCGACGGCGACAATGTCCGCCACGGACTGAACCGCGACCTGGGCTTCACCGATGCCGACCGAGTCGAGAACATCCGCCGGGTGGCCGAGGTGGCGAGGCTGATGGCCGACGCCGGCATTGTCGTGCTCGTGTCGTTCATCTCGCCGTTCAGGGCTGAGCGCGAGATGGCCCGCGACCGGGCGGCTGAGATCGACTTCGTCGAGGTGCATGTCGACGTGCCGCTCGACGTGGCCGAGTCGCGCGACCCCAAGGGCCTGTACGCGAAGGCCCGCCGCGGCGAGCTCGCCAACTTCACCGGGATCGACTCGCCGTACGAGCCGCCGGAGTCGCCCGAGCTGCGGATCGACGGCGCGGCGACGTCGGCGGCAGACGCCGCCCTCGCCGTGCATGCCGAGCTCGTCCGGCGCGGCATCGTCCGCGACTGATGCCCGGGTAGCCGGGCTTACTTGCTTGGCGTCGGGACCAATCGCAGCCACGGTTCCAGCGATCTCATGGCCAAGGGTTCGAGGAATC
>JBJTRF010000096.1:0-9749 GCA_046076025.1 Ilumatobacteraceae bacterium | reverse complement strand
CTGGTGCTTGACCAGTTCGGGCGCAACCTGACCGCCGCCGCGCGCGAAGGCAAACTCGATCCGGTCATCGGCCGCGATAAGGAAATCGAGCGGGTCATGCAGGTGCTGTCCCGCCGCACGAAGAACAACCCCGTGCTCATCGGTGAGCCGGGCGTCGGCAAGACCGCGATCGTCGAGGGCCTTGCGCAGAAGATCGTCAGCAACGACGTGCCCGACACCCTGCGCAACAAGCAGCTCTACACCCTCGACCTCGGCGCGCTCGTGGCCGGCAGCCGGTACCGCGGCGACTTCGAGGAGCGCCTGAAGAAGGTGCTGAAGGAGATCAAGACCCGCGGCGACATCGTCCTCTTCATCGACGAGATCCACACGCTCGTCGGTGCGGGCGCTGCCGAGGGCGCGATCGACGCCGCCAGCATCCTGAAGCCCATGCTCGCGCGCGGCGAGCTGCAGACCATCGGCGCCACCACCACCGACGAGTACCGCAAGCACCTCGAGAAGGACCCCGCACTCGAGCGCCGCTTCCAGCCGGTGAAGGTGGAGGAGCCCACGGTTGCCCACACCATCGAGATCCTGAAGGGCGTGCGCGACAAGTACGAGACGCACCACCGCGTCACGATCACCGACCAGGCGATCGTCGCGGCGGCCAACCTCGCCGACCGCTACATCAGCGACCGTCACCTGCCCGACAAGGCAATCGACCTGATCGACGAGGCCGGATCGCGCCTGCGCATCAAGCGCATGCAGACCCCGCCCGACCTGAAGGAAATCGAGACCAAGATCTCCACGGTGCAGGAGGCCAAGAAGAAGGCGGTCGAGGACCAGCGCTTCGAGGAGGCCGGCAACCTGCGCGACCAGGAGCGCCGCCTGCTGGAGGAGAAGGCCGCCAAGGAGGCCGACATCAAGGCCCAGGGCATCGACCTCTTCGACGAGGTCGACGAGGAGGCAATCGCCGAGGTGCTCAGCATCTGGACGGGCATCCCCGTGTACAAGCTCACCGAGGAGGAGACCCAGAAGCTCCTCAACATGGAGGCCGAGCTCCACAAGCGCATCATCGGCCAGGAGAACGCCATCAAGGCCGTGAGCCAGAGCGTCCGCCGCACGCGCGCCGGCCTGAAGGATCCCAAGCGGCCCAGCGGCTCGTTCATCTTCCTCGGACCCACCGGAGTCGGCAAGACCGAACTGGCCAAGACGCTCGCCGAGTTCCTGTTCGGCGACGAGAACTCGCTGATTGCGCTCGACATGTCCGAGTACATGGAGAAGCACACCGTCAGCCGCCTCGTCGGCTCACCCCCCGGCTACGTCGGCTACGAAGAGGGCGGCCAGCTCACCGAGGCCGTGCGGCGCAAGCCGTTCAGCGTGGTGCTGTTCGACGAGATCGAGAAGGCGCACCCCGACGTGTTCAACACGCTGCTGCAGATTCTCGAGGAGGGTCGCCTCACCGACAGCCAGGGCCGCACCGTCGACTTCCGCAACACGGTGCTGATCATGACCTCGAACCTCGGCACCCAAGACCTGCGCAAGGCCAACGTCGGCTTCACCAAGGCCGATGCCGCCATGTCGTACGAGCGCATGAAGGACAAGGTCACCGACGCGCTGAAGGGCCACTTCCGGCCCGAGTTCCTCAACCGCATCGACGAGATCATCGTGTTCCACGAGCTCGCACAGGACGAGGTGATGCAGATGGTCGACCTGATGACCAAGCGCCTCACCTCGCAGCTCGAGGGCCAGGGCCTCGGCATCGAGCTCACCCAGAGCGCGAAGGAACTGCTGGCACGCAAGGGCTACGACCCGCAGCTCGGCGCCCGCCCGCTGCGCCGGGCCATCCAGCGGATGATCGAGGACGTGCTCTCGGAGAAGATCCTCTACAAGGAGTTCCACGCCGGCGAGATCATCGTCGTCGACGTCGAGGACGATCCCGAGCGACCCGACGACCAGCGCCTCACGTTCCGCGGCGTCGAGGGCTTCCAGCCCCCGTCGACCGTCGAACTCGCTGCGAGCGGTGTCGAGGGCATCGAGCCCCCGAACCGCAACGACTGACGCGATGCCGATGACACTGGCGGTGCGACGCCCGTGAACCGGCGTCCACGCTGGCGTCGCATCGCACGACACCGTCTCGTCGCTGTCGCCGCACTCGTCGGCAGTGTCGTGTCGCTGTCGGCCTGCCGGGTCGACTCGGTGCTCACCGTGCGCATTGAGCGCGACGGGTCGGGCACAGTGGTGCTCGACGTCGTGGCCGATGCCGACGTCGTGCAGGCTGCTCCTGGCCTCGCCGACGACCTCCGCCTCGACGACGCGATCGCCGGCGGCTGGACCGCCGAGGGCCCCTCGCCCACCGAGGACGGCGGCCTGCGCATCGTGCTCACGCGCACCTTCGCCACTGTCGACGAGGCCACCGTGCTCGTGCAGTCGGTGAGCGGCCCCGGCGGGCCGCTGCGCGACGTCACCCTCACCCGCACCGGCGGTATCGGCGCCGACGGCCTGCCCGACGGAACCGACACCACGCTCGAACTGCGCGGCGCGCTGGGCATCGAGGGTGGCCTCGACGCCTTCGCCGACGAGGCACTGCTGGCAGCGGTGGGTGCCACGCCGTACGCGGGCGAGCTCGCCGCCGCCAATGTCGACCCTGCCGAGGCCGTGTCGTTCCGGCTCGACGTCGACGCGCCCGGCGAGGTCGTGGCCGGCGCCGAACGCGCCGAGAATGCCGACGGCGTGCTGCGCTGGACGGCGCCGCTCGACGGGTCGACCACCGACCTTGCCACCACTTTCCGCTTCAGCGGGTCGTCTGGCTCGGGGTGGTCGACCGTGTCGTCGCTGGCGCTCGGCGCCCTGGTGCTGTGGTGCATCGCAGCGGTGGGCGCCATCGCCGCAGTGTCGAATGCGCGCAAGCGCCGCCGTCGCGCCGCAGCGGCTCGCCGCCAGCAGCGCCCGGCCCGGGGTTCCCGGCCCGGCCCGCGGCCCTAGGCCGGCCGATAGCGCACGGTGACGCCGGGCCGCACGCCGTCGTGGCGCACGACACCGTCGTCGACAAGCTTGATGAGATGGGCCAGCACGCTGCGGCCCGCCGCCTTGTACAGCTTCTCGCTCACCCCGACGTACAGCAGGCGCACGATGTCGGGGATCAGCTCGACACCGTCGCGCACGGCGGCAAGCACCTGCGCCTCGCGCCCGCGACGATGTGCCACGAAGGCCTCGAGAAACGGCGCTGCATCGGTGACGGGGGCTCCGTGGGTGGGCAGCATCATCGCCGGCGCGAGAGCGCGCACGCGGTCGAGTGACGCAAAGTAGTCGCGCATGTCGCCGTCGGGCGGCGTGATCACCGTGGTGCTCCAGCCCATCACGTGGTCGCCCGTGAAGAGGATTCGCTGACCCTCGAGCCAGAAGCACAGGTGGTTGCTCGTATGCCCCGGCGTGTGCACGGCGCGGATCACGAGGTCGCCTGGCGCTGCAGCCACGTCACCGTCGGCGACGGCGACGTAGGGGACGAAGGCGAGGTCGAGCGACTCTTCCACCTTCGTCTCGGCACCGGCCTCCTGCTGCGCAGCGAGTTCGTCGGGATCGGGCTCGTCGGGCACGTCGTCGTCGATCCAGTCGTGGTTCACCCGATGGGGCCCGAACGCCACGGTGGGAGCGCCCGTGTGCTCCTTCAGCCACTGCGACAGCGGCGAGTGGTCGCTGTGGCAGTGCGTGACGAGGATCGCCCGCACGGTGCTGCCCGCCAGCGCCGCAGCCAGCGCGTCGCGGTGCGACTCGAGCGCCGGACCGGGATCGATGACGACGACGTCGCCGGTGCCGACGATGTAGGTGCCGGTGCCGTGATAGGTGAACTTCGACGGGTTGCGGGCAATCACCCGGCGCACGTTCGGCGCCACCTCGACAGCCTCGCCGTATCGAGGATCGTCGAGCGTCACGAACGGGATGGCGCTCACGCCAGCACCGCCCGAACATCGCCCACCCTGGCCCCGTGACCGAGCACCGGCGACGACAGCTCGTCGGCTGCCGGCACCTCGATGCCGATGGCGCGCAGCGCTGCCACCATCACCGGTGGACGGGCCCGATCGCCGCCGTCGGCAACCTTCAGCGCCACCGCCCGGCCATCGGGCAGCGCTGCCGCAAAGACACCGTCGGCGCCGTCCTTGGCCATCAGGCCGGGCACGGCACGCATCAGCACCGTGACGTCGCGTCGGGCGCCGCCCACCATGTCGGGATGCGCCGTCATCGCCGAGTAGACGTCGGCGGCACCAGATCCGCCGGAGCCGGTCGCAATGGCGCGGAACGACCGGGCCAAGCCCACCAGCGACATGGCGTGTGCCGGCGCGCCGCAGCCGTCGATGCCGATGTGGTCGTGCGGCTCGTCGGCCAGTTCGTCGATGACACGCGTGATTGCGAGCTGCAACGGGTGGTCGATGCGCAGATAGTCGCTGCCGGCGTGATGCCACCCGTTGCGCGCGCAGGTGACGAGCATGCCGGCGTGCTTGCCGCTGCAGTTCATCGTCAGCGGCGTCGGCCCGCCCCCCGAGCACACCACGACGAGTGCCGCATCGTCGTCGAGCGGCAGCCCCGGCGTGTTGCCGAGCGCCGACGCATCGAGGCCGGCACCGGCGAGGATGTCGACCGTGCCGGCGACGTGCGCCGGCGTGCCGTCATGGCTGGCGCACACCAGTGCCAGCAGTCGCGGCTCGAGCTGCAGGCCGGCGCGCAGCATGGCCACGGCCTGCATCGGCTTGTTCGACGAGCGTGGGTACACCACCGCGCCGGGATTGCCGACCGACAGCGCAATCGACCCGTCGGTGTCGAGCACCACCACGGCACCGAAGTGCACCGACTCGTCGAGGCCGCTGCGCGAGGCGATCGCTATCGGCGCGAAGTCGGACGGCGTGGCCACCGCGTCAGCTGCTGACCGAATCGCCGGACGAGCCGTCGACAGCAGATTCGGCAATGGCAGATTCGGCGCTGTCGTGCAGGCGCTCGTCGACGAGGTCATGGCGCGTGCCCATGCCCGACAGCAGTGCCTGCACCATCGCCGCGCCGGGTATCGCCAGCACGGCTCCGACGGCCCCCATTACTGCCCCGCCGCCGATCGCCGCGCCGAAGGCGATGGCCGGGTGCAGGTTCATCGTGCGCGAGGTGATGCGCGGCACGAGCAGGTAGTTCTCGAGTTGCTGGTACACGACCACGGTGATGATGACCGCCGCGGCGCGCCCCGGCGAGTCGACGAAGGTGAGCAGCGCAGGCAGCGCCCCGGCAAGGTAGGTGCCCACTACCGGCAGGAACTGGCTGACGACGCCCACCCACACCGCCATCGCCACCGGGGCGGGCGTGCCGATGAATTGGAACACGACCCAGTGCAAGAGCGCCGAGAAGCCGGCGAGCAGCGCCCGCGAGTACAGATAGCCACCCGTCTTGTCGATGGCGATGTCCCATGCATCGAGCACCGCCCGCTGGCGCTCGGGCCGCAGACGGCTGCAGATGACGCGGCGCAGCTTCGGGCCGTCGGCCACGAGGTAGAAGGTGAAGAGCAGCACTGACAGCGCCTGCAGCACGTAGCCGAGCGCGGCGACCGACAGGTCGAAGACGCGGCTCTGCTGGCGATCGATGAACTGCTGCACCGAGCCGTTCGGGTCGTTGATCTCGGCGATGACCGACGCTGCGTCGATGTTGGTGCCGACGTTGTCGTTGAGGAAGTTGACGGTGCGGGTGACGTAGGTCTCGGAGTCGCGGAGCAGGTCGGCCACCTGCTGCCCGACGAGGGCACCGACGGCGCCGATGAAGGCGCCCAGCACCACCACGACGCTGAACAGGATGAGGCCGGTTGCGGCGCCGCGCCGCCACCCGCGCTGAGCGAGGCGGTTGACGCCGGGTTCGATGGCGAGCGCGAGGAAGATCGCCAGGAGCAGCAGCACGAACAGGCTGTACAGGCTGTTCCACAGTTCGAGCGCCGCGATCGTGCCGAGGTAGCCGAGCCACAGCACGGCCACGGCCTTCCACACCCAGCGCGGCATGCGCTGCGCCGAGCCGCTGCCCGCGTAGCCCCCGACCTCGTCGCTCATCGGCCGCGAGCGTACTGTCGCACGGCACCCTGCAGTCTGACCGCCAAGTCGCCGCGGCGCTGCACCTCGACCGAGCCCAGCCCCAGCCAGTCGGCCATGTCGTGCAGTTCGCCGGCAAGCGACGTGCAGACGTCGGCGGCGGGCACGCCCGGCTCGGCGAATGCCCCCAGCACCCGCAGCACCCCTGCGTGGCGGTCGGCCTTCATGTCGAGCCGGCCGACGAGCGAGTCGCCCCACAGCACCGGCAGCACGTAGTAGCCGTACTGCCGCTTCGCCGCCGGGGTGTAGATCTCGATTCGGTACCGGAACCCGAACAGCCGCTCGGTGCGGTCTCGATGCCAGCAGACAGGGTCGAAGGGGCTGAGCAGTGCGCACGCATCCACCGATCGGGGCAGGGAGACCGACGGATGCCGATAGGCGGGCTTGGCCCACCCGTCGACGCGCACCTCGCGCAGCCGGCCTTCCTCGACGAGTTCGCGAATGAGCGGCCGGCACGGCTCGTTGTTCTGCCGGTGGTAGTCGGTGAGGTCGTCGAGCGTCCCGACGCCATGGTGCGAGGCGGCGAGCACCAGCAGTTCCTTGCGCGCCTCGGCCTCGGATGGCGTCGAGCGGTCGAGCACCCCGCGCGGCAGGACGCGTTCGGTGAGGTCGTACAGCCGGGCGAAGTCGGATGCCCGGCGCACTGCCGTGACCTCGCCCTTCCAGAACAGACTCTCGAGCGCCACCTTGGCGTCGTCCCAGTCCCACCACGGTCCCTTGCGCTCGGTGCGCTCGCTCAGGTCGCCGGCGGCGATCGGCCCGTCGGCGTCGATCCGCTGGCGCACCTCGTCGATGTAGCCGGGACGCCGCTGCATCAGGTCCCAGTAGCGGCTCCACTTGTGCTCACGGTGCATCCGCCACCGGTGCAGGTGATGGTGTGCGGTGGGCACGTGGCTGGCCTCGTGCACCCAGTACTCGAACAGCTCGCCGCCGGCGGTGGCGTCGGCGATCAGCGTGCGCGGGTGCGGGCCGAGCCGCGCGAACAGCGGCAGTTCCTGGCTGCGCACGAGCACGTTGACCGAGTCGATCTGGATGACGCCCATCCGGTCGAGCACGCGTCGCAGGTGGCGTCGGTCGACACGCCCGGCGGGGCGGCGTTCGGCGAAGCCCTGCGCGCCAAGCGCGAGGCGACGGGCCTCGTCGATCGAGAGGTGGTCGGCAGCCATCTGGTGGAGGCAGCGGCACCGTGACGATGGCAGGCTCGCCGCCAGGACCTCAGTCGGCGACGGTGATGGACACCGAGTTGATCACCACGGGCGTGCGCGGCCGGTCGCCGGGATCGGTGGCGACGTTCTGCATTGCCTCGAGCACCTCGAGACCCTTCACGATCAGGCCGAAGTGGTTGTACTGCGGCGGCAGGCCAACGCCGCTGGGGCCGCTGATGAGGAAGAACTGGCTGCCGTTGGTGTTCGGACCGGCATTCGCCATGGCGACCGAGCCGAGTTGGTAGCGCTGCTTCACCGGCTCGTCCTCGAACCGGTAGCCGGGGCCGCCGCGTCCCGTGCCGGTGGGATCGCCGCCCTGGCAGACGAAGCCGTTGATGATGCGGTGGAAGATGACGCCGTCGTAGTAGTGGTAGCCGGCGAGGAAGACGAAGTTGTTCACCGTGATCGGCGCGTTGATGGCGTCGAGGGCGATGACCATGGAGCCCATCGAGGTGTCCATCGTGGCCGTGTAGCGCTTCGTGGTGTCGATGCCGAACTCGGGGGACTGGTCGAACTGCTGGGTGACGAGCGCGGAGCCGTCGAGGGCGGGGAAGGGATATGCCATGGCCAGCACCTTACCGGTGGCGGCACAGCCCGCCATCGGCGAGCCCCGACGGCCGGGGACTTGCGCCCGCTATGAGTTGCGCAGGTTGTAGTCGGCGATCAGCCCGTTGGCCTGTGCGGCCGCATCATCGAGCGATGCCTGCACGTCGGCGCCGTCGAGGATGGCCGCCACGGCAATGGCCAGCACGGCGCGGATCTCGCGCAGCGGGCCCACCACCGGGCCCGACGACGTGAGCGCATCGGGCGACGACAGCAGCTGGTCGAGGGCCACGCCGAACCTCGGGTCGGCGGCCAGCGTGCCGCTGTACGGCTCGATGTCGCGGGCGTCGTTGCGCACCGGCACGTAGCCGGTGGCCGCCGCCCATGCACTCTGCTGCTCGGCGCCGACGAGGAACTGCACGAAGTCCCACGCTGCGGCGGCGCGCAGCGGGTCGTCGTGGTTCACCACCCACAGCGCCGCCCCGCCGATGAGGGCGCCGGGCGCTCCGTCGGGGCCGGGCATCGGGCCGACGCCGACATCGTCGCGTGAGATGTTGGGGAACTGCCCGCTGCCGAGCACGTCGAGTACCGGTCCGAGCGACGCCGACGTGGCGATCGTCATCGCCGCAGCCTGCTGCTGGTCGGCAAGCTTCAGCAGGTTGTCGTAGCCGGTGCCGCTGTTGTCGCCGACGTTCACTGCAAGGCCGTCGGTGACCATCTGCTGCAGGAACGTCAGCAGCCCGACACCGGTGTCGTTGTTGTAGAGCACCTTCGTGGCACGGTTGCTGCGCCCGTTGTCACCGTCGGTGTAGAACTCCTGCGCCTTGCAGAACCACTGCTCGACATACCAGCCGCCGCCGGAGTCGAAGCCGCTCTCGAGCGCGAGGCCGAACGCCGAGGCGCCGGAGTCGACGATCGCCTGGCTGTACTCGCGCATCTCGTCGAGCGATGTCGGCGGCTTGTCGGGGTCGAGGCCAGCCGCCTCGAAGACGCGCTTGTTGTAGAAGAGCACCGGATTGGAGATGTTGAAGGGCATCGCCCACTGCATCCCCTGGGTGGCGTACGCCGACATCGCCGACGGCAGGAACGACGACGTGTCGAAGCCGGTGGCCTCGATGCACTTGCCCACCGGCACCGTGCTCTCGGTGTCGATGATGCTCTGCACCGTGTATTCGGGCAGTTGGATGACGTCGGGGCGGCTCTCCTGGTTCGACTGCAGGTACTTGTCGAGCGCCTCCTCGTAGTTGCCGCCGACGAGCGACACGGCAACCTTCGGCTGGCTGGCGTTGTACTCGGCTGCGAGCGCGTCGAGTTCGGCGCCGAGCGGGCCGCTCATGCCGTGCCAGAACGTCAACTCGACGGTGCCGGCGTGGTCGGCGAGCAGATGCGGATCGGCGGGGCAGTCGGGCAGCGTGTCGGCCGCCACCGTGGTGGTGGGCGCGAGCGTGGTGGCGGCGCCACCCGACGAGTCGGGTGCGGTGGTGCCGGTGGCGTCGCCCGAGTCGGTGATCGAGCTCCCGCCGGTGCACGCTGCGGCGATGACGAGACCGGCGAGGATGGCGATCTTCAGCAGTCGGTGGCGCCTCATCCCTTCACCGCGCCTGCGGTGAGGCCGCGGACCAGCTGTCGCTGGAAGGCGACCAGCATGATGAAGATCGGCAGTGCTGCGATCACGAGTCCTCCGGTGATGAGGTTGAAGCGACTGATGTCGCCGGGGGTGCGAAGGCTGTCGAGCCCGATCTGGATCGTACGGTGCTCGACGTCGGTGATCACCTGCGACGGCCACAGATACTGGTTCCAGGTGCCGAGGAACGTGAACAGGCCGAGGGCACCCAGGGTGGGCCTGCTGAGCGGCGCGGCGACCTCCCAGAGGAAGCGCAGGTGGCCGACCCCGTCGAGCGACGCCGCCTCGCGC
>JBJTRF010000095.1:0-6666 GCA_046076025.1 Ilumatobacteraceae bacterium | reverse complement strand
ATGCCGGTCATCGACGGCGCAGGCCTCATCGGACGCATCACCAAGGTGTTCCCCGACCGCTCGATCGTGCTGCTCATGACCGACCCTGAGTACGCCGTGTCGGCGCAGGTGCTCAGCACGCTGCGCGAGGTGCCGGGCGCTACCACCACGACGGTGGCCACCGAGGTGACCACCCCGTCGGGCATCCCGGTCGACGAGCTGCCGTCGCGTGCGACCACCGTGCCGTCAACCCTTCCGGGACAGACGACCACCAGCACGTCGACCACCACGACGTCCACCACGCTGCCCCCCACCACGACGACGATTGTCGAGGGGGTGGTGCGCGAGACCGGGACGCTCGAGGGGCGCGGCGCCGACCAGCCGATGGTGCTTCGGTTCGTCGATCCCGAGTCGGCATTCGAGACAGTGCGCGTCGGCGCAGTCGTCGACACGGCAGGCGGCCTCAGCAGCCTCGCGCCGCAGGGCATCCCGATCGGGATCATCACCGGCATCGTCGAGCAGGACGGCACCAGCACGATCCTCGTCGAGGTCACGCCCAGCGCCACCCTGCGCCGACTCAACTTCGTGGCCGTCGTGCTGTACGAGCCGAATCCCAGCGCCGTGAGGTTCTGAGCGGTGCAGCAGGGCTTCGTCAGGATCGCGGCGCGCCTGCTGGCCGTAGGCCTGCTGGCCATCGCCGTGCAGCGCGTGGCCTTCTCGTCGTGGGACATGTTCGACGTGAAGATGCAGGTGGTGCTGGCAGTCGTGGTCGCCGCGGGGGCCGCAGCCGGCGCCGACAGGGGCGCCATCGCCGGCTTCGCACTCGGCCTGATGTTCGACCTGACCGGCAACACCCCGGCGGGCCTCATGGCGCTGGCCTACGGCATCGGCGGCATGACGGCCGGCTACGTGCAGGCGCTGAACCCCGATCCGCCGCTGTGGATGGCGGGCCTCTCGGCCACCGCCGGCGCCGCCGTCGGCGAGGCGGCGATCCCGGCCATCGACGTCGTTGCCGGCGAGAACGGGTGGGTGAGCGAGAACCTGCTGCTCATCGTGCCCATCGTGGCCGTCACGTCCGGACTGCTGTCCATTCCGCTCCTGCCCGTGGGACGATGGATGGTGGGCGCAAAGCGGCGCAAGTGGCGAGTGATCCCCGAATGACCGAGTGCATCGTCTCCCTGTCCGGCACGGCCCGTGCCGCGGTGGTTCGCTGAGATGGCCATTGACCGCCGCACGAAGCGGCTCAGCGTCCTTGCCACGGTGTCGCTCGTGCTGTTCGGCCTGCTCGGTGCCCGGCTGTGGTTCCTGCAGGGCGTGAGGGCCGACGAGTTCCGCCAGCAGGTCGCGGCGGCGAAGACCCGCACGGTCTACATCGCCCCCGAGCGCGGCCGCATCTTCGATGCCGACGGCCGCATCCTCGCCGGCAACCGTCGCATCCTCACCGTCACCGTCGACTGGTCGGTGGTGCGCCTCAAGAAGAACCGACTGGCGCTGTTCACGCGGCTGTCAGGCCCGCTGAAGACGCCGGTCGACGACCTGATGCGCAGATACGACCCCTGCTACAACCTGCCCAAGCCGTGCACGAAGGGCCAGCGGTACGACACGCTGCTGCCGCTGCCGCTGAAAGAGGACGTCTCCGAGGAAGTGGTCGCCTTCCTGAAAGAGCGCAGCGAGGACTATCCCGGCATCGACGTCGTCGAGCAGTACCGGCGCGTCTACCCGTATGCGCCGCTGGCCTCGCACGTCATCGGCTACATGGGTGCCATCACAGAGGGCGGCCTCGAGACCTACCTGGCACAGGGCTACAAGCGAAACGAGCGGGTCGGCCAGTTCGGCGTCGAACTCAGCCTCGAGCGCGAGCTGCACGGCCAGTGGGGCAAGCGCGTCTACGAGATCGATGCCTCCGGCTCGGTGGTGCGCGAGCTCAGCGAGTTCAGGGTCGAGCCCGTCGCCGGATTCGACGTGGAGCTGAGCGTCGACCTCGACATCCAGCAGTACGCCGAGCAGGCGCTCGAGACGAGCCTGCGACTGCGCAGGTACCTGCCCGAAGACCTCACGCAGCTCGACTCGGCACCTCACAATCCGCTCGACCGCAAGAACCAGTTCCTCACCCGCGTCTACCAGCGGACCCTGCCCGACGGCTCGAAGGTCGACTATCCGCAGTGGGTGCAGCACAAGGCGCCCGCCGGCTCGGTGGTGGTGATGAACCACAACAACGGCCAGATCGTGGCGATGGCGAGCTATCCCACGTTCGACAACCGGTGGATGGAGGCGGGAATCAGCGGTGACAAGTTCCAGCAGCTGTTCCCCAGTGAGAACCCCGACGGTTCGAAGCTCGATCCCGACCTGTCGATCCTCGTCAACCGCGCCGTCTCGGGCAACTACAACCTCGGCTCGACGATCAAGCCGTTCATGGCGTGGGCCGCGATGCACGCCGGCATCATCACCCGCGACACGGTGCACCTCGACGAGGGCGAGTACATCCTCACCTCGATCGACCCCGCCGACTGCCAGCAGAACGGCGGCATCGCCCGCTGCATCTTCAAGAATGCCACCAACAAGAACACACTGCGGCCGAGCAAGTATGGGCCGGTCACGGTCAGCGACGCGCTTGCCGTGTCGTCCGACACGTTCTTCTACAAGCTCGGCGAGGAGTTCTACGTCCGCGACCGTCAACTGCTGAAGAGCGAGCTCGAGCGGTTCGGCTTCGGCAGTGTCTCCGGCGTCCAGCTGCCGTTCGAGTGGAAGGGACGAATCCCCGACAACGACGTCAAGAAGGCGCTCGTCGAGCGCGGCGTGCTCGATCCGTCCGAGGTGCCCCGGCTCACCGTGGGCGACAACGTGCAGGTAGCCATCGGCCAGGGCCTGATGGCGGCGACCCCGCTGCAGATCGCCAATGCCTACGCCACGCTCGCGAACGGCGGTCTGCTGCTGCAGCCGAGCATCGTGAAGAACATCTACGCGCCGCTGACGCCCGATGGCATTCCTGGCTTCGCCGACCTCGATGCCGGCACCGTGGTGCTGTCCTATGCCAAGCCGGTGGTGCGCGACGAGCTGGAGATGCCGCCCGAGGTGCTTGACCCCATTATCGAGGGCCTCACCCGGGTGATCCGCGGCCCCGGCGTGCGCTACGACTTCTACCACGCCACCACCGGGCAGCGACTGTTCCGTGGCTTCACCGTCGACATCGCCGGAAAGACGGGCACGGCCCAGGGCGCCGCAAACCTGCCGTGGAACGACTCGTCGGTCTTCGGCGCCTTCGGCCTCGGGCCCGACATGCCATTCACCACGCTCGCCTACCTCGAGAAGAGCGGCTACGGCTCGAAGGCGGCGGCCCCGGTGGCGAAGTGCCTGTACCTCGCGCTCACCGGGCAGATCCGCATCGACCCCGTGTATGTCAGCGACCCTCTCGACATCAGCAGCAACCTGCCGGCGCCGCCGATGATCCTCGCCAATCGCGCCTGTCTCGACGGCACGGCCGGCCTCCGCGACTGAGATGGCGCTCACCCTCCTTCGCCGGAAGCCCGACCGCGGCCTCGGAAACATCCACGCCAGCGCCAGCGCGCCGAGCCGCAACATCGACTGGGTGCTGATGACGGCGGTCGCCATGCTGTCGGTGATCGGCCTGTTCATCATCTACTCGGCCTCGTACTCGAAGGCCCCAATCGGGGGCGCCCCGTACGGCTTCTTCTTCGTCACCAGGCAGCAGGTGTTCCTGATCGTGGCCGTCATCGTCATGGCCGTCGTCATGTACTTCGACTACGACTGGTGGCGCGACCGGGCCAACTTCTTCTATGGCGTCACCGCCGTGTCGCTGGTGCTGATCCTGATGCTGAACGTCCTGAACGTTGGCGACGGCAGCACGGTGCTGTCGTTCGACGTCGGCCCCATCAACGTGCAGCCGGCCGAGGTCGCCAAGTTCACGATCCTGCTCGCCCTCGTGGCGTACATCTCCGACGAGCGATCGGAGCACCTCGACTACCACCGGTTCGTGATAGGCCTCGTGCTCGTCGGGGTGCCGGTGCTGCTGATGATCATGCAGCCCGACCTCGGCTCGGCAACGGTGCCGCTGGCGATGATGGTGGGCGTCACCTGGTTGGCCGGGGCGAAGCTGCGCTACCTCCTGATGATCTTCGGCCTGTCGGCGGCCACCATCGGCGCGGCGCTGCTGAGCGGATTCGTGAACGACTACCAGCTGAACCGCTTCGCGGTGTTCTTCGACCAGGACTCGAACGACCAGCGGCTTCGCGACGTGGCCTACCAGGGCCGAAACGCCATCCGGGCGCTGGCGACCGGTGGCGTCACCGGGCGCGGCTGGCTCGAGGGGCCGATCACCAATGCGTCGAAGGACATCCCGGTGCAGTGGGCCGACTTCCCGTTCTCGGCGGTGGGGGAGCAGTTCGGGATGGTGGGCGGACTCGTGGTCATCGCCCTCTTCTCGGTGGTGCTCGCCCGGATCTGGCGCATCGCCCAGCTCTCGAAGGACACGACGGGCACCCTCATCTGCGCTGGGGTGTTCTCGATGACCCTGTGGCAGGCCTTCCAGAACATCGCCATGACGGTGGGCGTGATGCCGATCACCGGCCTCCCGCTGCCGTTCATCTCATATGGCGGCTCGGGCATCGTGACGTACTTCGCCCTGATGGGGCTGGTGCAGAACGTCCACATGCGCCGCTATCGGTGACCGCCTGGGCCGCCGACGGCTGCCCATCTCACGCTCGGTGGCGGGGCTCAAGCAGACAGTGGGACACCCTCCCATGTTCCGGCGGGGCCGGCCTGTAGGCTGGCGCAAATGAGTTCTCTCTGGGAACGGGTCGAACCGCTCCTGGCTCGGGTGCACAAACCTGCCCGCTACATCGGGTGCGAGGACGGCGCCATCACCCCCCGGCACGGTGCCGGGAAGGTTGCCTGGCTGCTCGCCTACCCCGACACCTACGAAATCGGGCTGCCCAACCAGGGGCTGCAGATCCTCTACGACATCCTGAACGAGCGCGACGATGCCGTCGCCGAGCGCACGTACGCGCCCTGGTCCGACCTCGAGGCGCTGCTGCGCCAGCGCGGCGTGCCGCTCTTCAGCGTCGACACCCATCGAGCCGCCGGCGACTTCGACCTGCTGGCGTTCAACCTGTCGGCCGAGCTCGTCTACACCAACGTCCTCAACATGGTCGACCTCGCCGGGGTGCCGGTGCGGTCGGCGCACCGCACCGAGGAGCACCCGCTCATCGTCATCGGCGGCCACTGCGCGTTCAACCCGGAGCCGCTTGCCGACTTCGTCGACCTGGTCGTGCTTGGCGAGGGCGAGGAGGTGATCGGCGAGATCACCGAGGTGGTCCGCGACTGGAAGGCATCGGGCCGTACCGCCGGCAGCCGCGAGGGCGTGCTGCGCGCCCTGGCCCAGGTGCCCGGCGTCTACGTGCCAGCGCTGTACGACGTCGAGTACGACGGGCCGACGCTGCGGGCCGTGACACCGCGCTATCCCGACGTGCCTGCCGTGGTGGCGAAGCGCACGATCGCCGACCTCTCGGCGTGGCCGTACCCGCGCCGCCCGCTGGCGCCGCTCACCGAGGTAGTGCACGACCGCCTCGCCGTCGAGGTGTTCCGGGGCTGCACGCGGGGCTGTCGGTTCTGCCAGGCGGGCATGATCACCCGACCCGTGCGCGAGCGCCCCGCCGAGCAGGTGCGGACGATGATCGCCAACGGGCTGCGGTCCACCGGCTACGACGAGGTGAGCCTCACCTCGCTCAGCACGGCCGACTTCAGCGGCATCGAGGAGGTCACCACCTCGCTCGCCGGCTGCGGCACCACGATCAGCCTTCCCTCGCTCAGGGTGGACGCATTCACCGTCGGCCTCGCCGGCCAGGTGGCGGGCGGCCGCCGCAGCGGGCTCACCTTCGCCCCCGAGGCGGGCAGCTGGCGGCTGCGACAGGTGATCAACAAGCTCATCACCGAGGAAGACCTCTACGGCGCCGTCGAGTCGGCGTTCTCACAGGGCTGGCACCGGATGAAGCTGTACTTCCTCACCGGCCTGCCCACCGAGGCCGACGCCGACACCTCGGGCATCGTCGATCTCGCCGCCAACTGCGTGCGCATCGGCCGACGCCACACCAACCGGGCCAGTGTGACGGTGAGCCTCGGCGGGTTCGTGCCGAAGCCGCACACCCCGTTCCAGTGGTTCGGCCAGAACACCACCGCCGAGCTCCGCCGGAAGGTGCAACTGGTGCGCGACGCCGGCCAGCGGGCGAAGGGCGTGCAGGTGAAGTGGCACGACCCGTCGGCGACGCTGGCCGAGGGCATCGCCTCGCGTGGCGACCGCCGCATCGGCGCCGTGCTCGAGCGCGTCTGGCGCGACGGGGGCGTGTTCCAGGAGTGGAGCGAGTTCTTCCGCCTCGCGCGCTGGGAGGAGGCAATGGCGGCCGAGGGACTCTCGGTCGAGTGGTACGTCCACCGTCACCGCGACGAGCACGAGGTGCTGCCCTGGGACCACCTCTCGGCCGGTCTGCACAAGGACTTCCTCTGGCTCGACTGGCAGGAGGCACTCGCCGAGCACGGACTCGAGGACTGCCGCTGGACGCCGTGCTACGACTGCGGCGTCTGCACCGGGTTCGGGATCGAGCACGTCGTCGCCTCTCCCGTGCCGCCGGCCGGAGGCAGCCAGGGGACCGGCCAGGACCTCGCCCGCGGCGGCGA
>JBJTRF010000094.1:0-4747 GCA_046076025.1 Ilumatobacteraceae bacterium | reverse complement strand
CCGACGACATCGCTCAGCACGAGGCTGCGCTCGCCCACCAGTTCGGCCGGCCAGCGGGCCCCGATCTGCCCGATCGCATCGACGAGCGCCGCCGCCGACACCACCTCCAGTTCGGCCGTGCCGGCACTCTCGGCGCCTGCCGTCAGCGCCAGCAGCGTGGCGCCATATGCGTCCCAGCCGTCGCAGAACTCGTCGAGTGCCCACCCGCCGGTCGACGACGGCGACGGCCGAACGGAATCGGGCGGGCCAGCGGACGAGTCGCTGCGAGGCGCCGAGTCGGTCGAGCCGCCCGGCGTCGAGCATCCCGCCCCGACAACGGCCGCCACTGCCACTGCGACGACAGCACCCAGCGCACGACAGCGCACGGGTCGATGGTACCCGTGGCCGGGCCGGCCAGGGTCGCAGCACGCGCCCACGATGCGTACGCTGCCGCCATGCGCGCAGCGGTGATGCGGGACTGGCAGTTGCGGGTCGACGACGTGCCCGATCCGCAGCCCGGCGACGGCCAGGTGCTCTGCAGGGTGCTGGCGTGCGGCATCTGCGGCAGCGACCTCCACATGCTGCAGCACGGCGCCGAGGTGCGCGCCCTCACCAGTCGCCTCACCGGCGACGCACCCGCTGACCCAATGGCGCCGAAGACGTTCGAGCCGCACCTCGACACCGTGATGGGCCACGAGTTCTGCTGCGAGGTGGTCGGCGTGGGCCGCAGCGTGCAGCATCTCGCCGAGGGCGATGTCGTCGTCAGCATGCCCGTCGCCTTCGATGCCGACGGCCTGCATGCCGTCGGCTACTCGAACCGTTACAACGGCGGCTACGCCGAGCTCATCGTGCTGAACGAGATGCTGTCGACGAAGGTGCCCTCCGGCCTGCCGGCCCACCTCGCCGCCCTCACCGAGCCGCTCGCGGTCGGCGTGCACGCCGTGGCGAAGAGTCGAATCACCGCCGGCCATGCGGCGGTGGTCGTCGGCGCGGGGCCGGTCGGGCTTGCCTGCGTGGCCGAGCTACGCATGAAGGGAATCGGTCCGATCATCGTGGCCGACTACTCGTCCACCCGCCGCAGCCTCGCCGCCAGGCTCGGCGCCGACGAGGTGGTCGATCCGCGGCATGAGTCGCCCATCGCCGCGTGGCGGCGCATCGACGGATCCCGGCCGCTCGTGGTCTTCGAGGCCGTCGGCGTGCCGGGCATCATCGACCAGGTGATGGCCCAGGCGCCGCGCCATGCGCAGGTGCTCGTCGTCGGCGCCTGCATGCAGGAGGACCGCATCCACCCGATGCTCGGCATCACCAAGGAACTGTCGCTGCAGTTCGCGTTCGGATATGAGCCGCACGAGTTCCTCGCTTCGCTGCAGGCGATCGCCGAGGGCCGAGTCGACCTTGCGCCATGGATCACCGGCACGGTCGCTGTCGACGCCGTGCCGGGCGCGTTCCGCGATCTCGCCGATCCGGAGCGCCACGCGAAGATCCTCGTCGTGCCGTCGTGATCCCATGAGCGACATCGCCGCATCCGGCGCCGGACAGGCGGCACCCGCCGACACCTTCCCCCGGCAGTTCGCCCGCACCCAGCGGCTCACCCTCGGCGAGCCGCGCACCATCACCGTGGCACCCGACGGCCGGCGCGTCGCATTCCTGCGCAGCGCGGCGGGTGACGACCCCGTGAACGCCCTCTGGGTGCTCGATCCCACGACCGGCGACGAGCGGCTCGTCGCCGACCCTCGCGCGCTGCTCGCCGGCGGCGACGACACCGACCTGCCCGCAGCCGAGCGCGCCCGCCGCGAGCGCATGCGCGAGTGCGCCGGCGGCATCACGGCCTACGCCACCGACGACGAGGTCCGCGTGGTGGCCTTCGCCCTCGCCGGCCGCCTCTTCGTCGGGGGACTGCTCAGCGCATCGGCGCGCGAGCTGATGGTGCCGGGTCCCGCGTTCGATCCACGACCCGACCCCACCGCGTCGCGCGTCGCATTCGTCAGCGGCGCCGCATTGAGGGTGGCCGAACTCGACGGCACCACGTCGACGCTGGCGGCACCCGGTCCCGGCGACGGCGACACTGTCACGTGGGGCAGCGCCGACTTCATCGCCGCCGAGGAGATGGGCCGCCACCGCGGCTACTGGTGGAGCCCCGACGGACGCTCGATCGCCGCGTGCCGCGTGGATGTCGGCGCCGTGCCGACATGGCACATCAGCGACCCCGCCCATCCCGACCGAGAGCCGGCGGCCGTGCGCTATCCGGCCGCCGGTGCCGCCAACCCCGACGTCCGGCTCGTCGTGCTCGGCCTCGACGGGCGGCACACCCCGGTCGAGTGGGATCGCAGCGCATTCCCCTACCTCGCCGACGTCCGCTGGGTCGGCGCTCATTCGCTGCTCGTCACCGTGCAGTCGCGCGACCAGCGAACGCTGGTCGTGCTCGAGGCCGACTCGACCAGCGGGCTCACCTTCGAGCGTTCGACCCACCACGACGATGCCTGGGTCGAACTCGTGCCCGGATCGCCGCGGACGCAGCCGGACGGCGCGCTGGTGGTGGCAGCCGACCGCAACGGCACGCGGCGCGTCCTGGTGGATGGCACGCCGGTCACCCCGGCGAGCATGCAGGTGCGCAGCATCGTGTCGTGCGACGACGCCGGCATTGTCGTGCAGGCGAACCCAGTGGATGACGCCACCGTGCTACACGCCTGGCGCATCGACCGCGCCGGCTCGCTGCATGCCATCGCCGATTCGCCGGGCGTGCACACCGTTGCCGCCGCAGGGTCCACCGCCGTCGTGCGCACCGCGACGCTCGGCAGCGAGCGATCGATGTTCACCGTGCGCGGGCCCTTCGGCGAGTGTCCCATCACCAGCCATGCGGCGACGCCCCTTGTCGCGCCACGGCCGGCACTCCGCCGCTACGGGGCCCGCCAGCTGGCCACGGCCGTGCTGCTGCCCACCGGCTACGACCCGACCTCCCCGGACAGCCCGCCGCTGCCCGTGCTCCTCGATCCCTACGGCGGGCCGCACGCCCTCCGGGTGGTGCAGTCGAGTGCGGCATTCGCCACGTCGCAGTGGTTCGCCGACCAGGGATTCGCCGTGGTCGTCGCCGACGGCCGCGGCACGCCGGGACGCGGCCACGCGTGGGAGCGGGCAGTGCGCGGCGATCTCGCCAGCCCGGCCCTCGACGACCAGGTCGACGCGCTGCACGCCGCGGCCGAGGAGTTCCCACTCGACCTGTCACGGGTGGCCATCCGCGGCTGGAGCTTCGGCGGATACCTCGCTGCGCTGGCAGTGCTGCGCCGGCCCGACGTCGTCCATGCCGCCATCGCCGGTGCGCCGGTCACCGAGTGGCGCCTCTACGACACGCACTACACCGAGCGCTATCTCGGCGACCCCGCCGAGTGCCCCGATAACTACGACGCCTCGTCGCTGCTGCCGCTCGCCGGCCAGCTGCGCCGGCCGCTGCTGCTCGTGCACGGACTCGCCGACGACAACGTGGTCGCGGCGCACACGCTGCAGCTCTCGAGTGCGCTGCTCGCCGCCGGTCGCCCCCACGAGGTGCTGCCGCTCGTCGGCGTCACGCACATGACACCGCAGGAGGTCGTCGCAGAGAATCTCCTGCTCCACCAGCTCGACTTCCTGCGCCGCTCGCTCGGCATCGACGCCGCCTGAACCACGGCTGGCGCGTCGGCGGCCGTGGCCCGCTCAGTCCGGCCGGCGGCCCATCACGATCCGGTCGCGGCCGGCCAGGTCGGCCCGCACCTCGATATCGCCGAGACCGCCCGCCGACATCAGTGCCGCCACCGCCGACCCCTGGCCCGACCCGATCTCGCACAGCAGCCATCCGCCGGGTCGCAGCCATGCCGACGCATCACCGCAGAGAGCGCGGTGCGCCTCGAGGCCCTCGGCGCCCGACCAGACCGCTGTCGCGGGCTCCCAGTCGCGCACCGATGCCTCGACGTCGGGATCGCCGTCCGCCACGTAGGGCGGATTCGACGCCACGAGGTCGAGCGACCCGCGCAGGTCGACGGGAAGCGCATCGAACCAACTGCCCTCGACGACACGCACGCCGCGGCCTGCCACGCCGATGCCGGCAAGGTTGGCCCGCGCGACGTCGAGTGCATCTGACGACACGTCGGAGAGCCACACCTCGGTGGCGCCGCGTGGCAGCTCGAGGGCCAGCGAGAGCCCGATCGCGCCGCTGCCGGTGCCGAGGTCGGCGCAGCGCACCGATGCACGGCCGCCGTCGAGCACTGCGCGCATCAGGTCGATGGCGATGCCGGCCAGCACCTCGGTCTCGGGACGCGGGATCAGCACGCGCCGGTCGACGAGCAGGTCGAGATGCCGGAACGACCAGTGGCCGAGCACGTACTGCAGCGGCTCGCCAGCCGCGAGGCGCTCGAGCATCGAGTCGAGGTGGGCCATCATGCGGGCCGTCGGCACCTCGTCGAGTACCTCGTCGAAGTCGGCGCCGAAGGCGCCGCTTGCCTCCTCGCACAGCCATCTCGCCGGTGGCCGCGCGCCGACCGCCGCCTCGGTGCTGCCGAGCACATGCCGCCAGGTGCGCACGGGCATTCCCGTCGACGGCGGCGCCGTGCCGGCTTCCGGAGCGGTGGGGTCGTCGCCGCTGGCGGGCATACCGTCAGTCGCCGCCGGCCAACTGCCGCGCGCGCTCGTCGGCTGCCAGCGCCTCGACCACCTCGTCGAGGTCGCCCGCCAGCACGTCGGCGAGCCGGTAGATCGTGAAGCCGATGCGGTGGTCGGTGAGCCGGTTCTCCTTGAAGTT
>JBJTRF010000093.1:0-2897 GCA_046076025.1 Ilumatobacteraceae bacterium | reverse complement strand
CCGCGAGGCGGTCACGGCGAGCGGCGAGCTCGATCGGCGGCGACGGTTCCGGCTGCGCGAGGAACTGCGCGAGATCGTCGCCCGCCGCCTCGAGCAGCGGGCCCGTGCCGTGGTCGGCGACAGCAGGTGGGACGACCTCGGCGAACAGGTCGCCATCCGGGCCGTCGACCCGTGGTCGGCGGCCGACGAGATGCTCGGGACGATCGAGGCCTGAGCACCCGCCGGTGCGGGGCCATGCAGCCCGGCACCCAGGGCCGGCCGGTGACGTGCTGTCTGCGCCGCCGGTGTGCCCGCGGCCCCGCACCGGGTTTCGCTGGCTAGTCTCCCTGCGACCCTGCCGGGGTGCCGCGGCGGCAGGGGTCGGGGTGGGGCGCGGCGCACAGGGGGAGGACGTCGCAGTGGCGCTCGTCGAGATCGAGCGGCGCGAGGTCGAGGGCGGGCGGGCCGATGCGCCCGTCGTCGTGCTTCGGCTCGCGCACGGCAAGGTGAATGCGCTATCGCAGGCGCTGTTGGTCGAATTGGCCGAGGCCGCCGAGGAACTCGCCGCTGCACCGCCAGGCGCCGTGGTGATCACCGGGGGTGATCGCATCTTCGCCGCCGGTGCCGACATCGCCGAGTTCGGCGGACCGGAGGAGGCGGCGGCAATCACCGCCGGCTTCCACTGCGCGCTCGATGCCGTTGCCGCGATCCCGCGGCTCGTCGTCGCCGCCGTGAGTGGCTATGCGCTCGGCGGCGGCTGCGAGCTGGCCCTCGCGTGCGACTACCGGGTCGCCTCCGAGAAGGCCGTCCTCGGCCAGCCCGAAATCCTGCTCGGCATCATTCCGGGCGGCGGTGGCACGCAGCGCCTCGCCCGTGCCATCGGGCCGTCGCGGGCGAAGGAATTGATGATCACCGGCCGCCAGGTGCGTGCCGCCGAGGCCCTGTCGATCGGCCTCGTCGACGAGGTGGTGGCCCACGACGACCTGCACGACCGGGCCATCGCCCTGGCCGCCGAGGCGGCCCGCGGCGCGTCACATGCGCAGTCGCTCGTGAAGCGGGCCGTCGACGAGGGCATCGGCCGCGAGCTCTGGGAGGGCCTGATGCTCGAGCGCGAGCTGTTCACCGACGTGTTTCGCACTGAGGACAGTCGCATCGGCGTGCGCAGCTTCCTCGACCACGGCCCCGGCGCCGCGACCTTCACCGGGCGCTGATCGGTCGACCCGCTGCTGCGGCAGCACTGCGCCTGGATGCCGTTGTCAGGTGTGTGTCGCTATGTCGCCGGCGTCAGGTCAGCGATGGCGGGCCCATGCGGCCGTGCCGAGTTCGACTCGGTGGACGAGGCTCGGGTGCGACGGGAGGGCGCGAACGGTGATGCCGTACGGCCCCGCCTCACCGACTGAATAGTCGGCGCGCCAGGCCGTGCCGTCGACATGCTGCAGCGGCACGATCGCCGGATCGCCGACGAAGGCACCCTCGCTGTCGATCGGGCCGTGCAGTGCCTGCACGTCGACGTCGCCGGGTGACAGCGGACCGAGCGTCACCGTGGCGGTGACCGTGCGGATGTCGCCCTCCTGCGCCGGGGTCGCGTCGGTGACCACGTCGATCACCTGCACGGCATGCCACGCAGCGCGCACCCTGGCCTTCCACGCGGCGAGATCTCCTGCCCCGGTGCCGCCGTCGGCCAGCGCGGCGCGCGAGGTGGTGGCCGCCGGCTCGTAGAGCAGGGTGGTGTAGTCGCGCACCATGCGCGCCGCAGTGACGAACGGGCCGAGCGTGCGCCAGTTGTGCTGCATCATCTGCGTCCAGCCCACGGGAGTGCCGTCAGCGTCTCGGTCGTAGAACAGCGGGACGATCTCGCGCTCCAGCAGGCCGAACAGGCTGTTCGCCTCGCGCTCGTCGCGCCGGACGGGATCGGGATCGTCATCGGCCGAGACGATCGCCCAGCCGTTGTGGCCGTCGAAGCACTCGTCCCACCATCCGTCGAGGATGCTGCAGTTCAGCGAGCCGTTGAGCGCGGCCTTCATGCCGCTGGTGCCGCACGCCTCGAGCGGGCGCCGGGGGTTGTTCAGCCACACGTCGGCACCGCGGTACATGCGCCGCGCGATGGCCATGTCGTAGTCGGGGAGGAACACGAACCGGTGGCGCAGGTCGAGCCGACGCGCAAACAACTCGATCTCGCGGATCATCTCCTTGCCGGGATGATCGGCGGGGTGGGCCTTGCCGGCGAAGACGAACTGCACGGGCCGGTCGGCCGACAGCAGCAGCGAGCGCAGCCGCTCGGGCTGGCTCAGCAGCAGCGTGGCGCGCTTGTACGTGGCGAAGCGTCGGGCGAACCCGATGGTGAGGGCCTTCGGATCGAGCAGGGCCTCGCCCATGCGGCTGCGCACGAACGACACCAGCTCGGCGCGGCCGGTGGTGCGCGCCTCCCAGATCTCGGCGGCGGCGAGCGAGTCGACACCGTGCCACGAGGCGCTGTCGGCACCATCCCACACGGGGCCGACGCTCTTGGCGAGAAGCCGGGCGACGTGATCGCCCACCCATGTGTGCGCGTGCACGCCATTGGTGATCGACGTGATCGGCACCTCGGCCACCGGCGCGTCGGGCCACAGGTCGGCAAACATCCGGCGGCTCACGTCGCCGTGCAGCCGGGCAACGCCGTTGCTGCGCGCGCTCAGGCGCAGCCCCATCACGGCCATGTTGAACTCGCCGTCGTCGTCGCCCCGCATGCCGATGCGCATCAGGTCGTCGAGCGAGACACCGCACCGCTCGGCAAACGGTGCGAAGTACTTCTCGATCAGCTCGCGCGGGAAGACGTCGATGCCGGCGGGTACTGGCGTGTGCGTGGTGAACACGCCGCCGGCGCGCACCGCCTCGACTGCGGTGTCGAACGACACTCCCTGCGTGACCAGTTCGCGGAT
>JBJTRF010000092.1:0-11199 GCA_046076025.1 Ilumatobacteraceae bacterium | reverse complement strand
CCATCAGGCCGCGGAAGACATCGGGAGGGAACGCCGTCACCGCCATGGGGAACGCCCACCCCGGACCCCGCGACTGCTGCAGCACGCTGTCGCCGCGGCGCAGGGCGGACATCATCCCCGTGAATCCGCGCCCGGTGCCGGCGGCCGCCCCCGCCGAGCGGGCCGCTGCCACCACCCGGTCGCGCAGCGCCGCCGTGAGATCGCCCCGCTCGAACACCGTCACGACATCGCCGACGGGCTCGATCGACTCGGCCGTGGCCGATGCCGCCGCGGGCAGCAGCAGGCCGTCGCCACCCTGCCCTGGCGGCGCGCCGTCGACCACCACGACGGCGGCAGCCGACACGGCGACGGCCAGCATCGCGGCACGGATGATGGCCGAGCGAGCGGGCCGCGGGAGGGGCAGCGATCGTGCGAATGCCATGGGGGTCGGATCGGACGCTACCAGTCGGGTACCGTCGCCCCCTGTGAGCAGCGACGACGGCGGCCTCGCCGCATACCGAGCCGGGCGAATCGCCGAAGTCGACGCGATCCGCGCTGCCGGAGGCGAGCCCTACCCCTACCGCTTCGACCGCACGACGGGGCTCGCAGACCTCCGGGCCGCGCACGGCTCGCTCGAGCCGGGCACCGAGACCGACACGGCGGTGGCGGTCGCCGGCCGGGTGATGCTGCGACGCGACTCGGGCAAGCTCGTCTTCGTCACCATGCAGGACCGCGACGACGAGGTGCAGCTGTTCATCTCGAAGGCCGCCGTCGGCGACGATGCCTTCGAGTTCGCCAAGAGCCTCGACCTCGGCGACTGGGTGGGTGCGCACGGCACCGTCATGACCACCCGCAAGGGCGAGCTCAGCATCAAGGTCGAGCGGCTCGAGCTGCTGTCGAAGGCACTGCGCCCGCTGCCTGACAAGTGGCACGGCCTCACCGACACCGACACCCGCTTCCGCCAGCGCTATGCCGACCTCATCGTCAACGACGACGCCCGCCGGGCCTTCCGCATCCGGCACGAGATCATCTCGAGCTTCCGGCGCACGCTGCACGGCGAGGGGTTCATCGAGGTCGAGACGCCTGTCCTGCACGTCGAGGCCGGCGGCGCGCATGCCCGGCCGTTCGTCACTCACCACAACGCGCTCGACATGCAGCTGTATCTGCGCATCGCCCTCGAGCTGCACCTCAAGCGGCTCATCGTGGGCGGCATGGAGCGCGTCTTCGAGATCGGCCGCATCTTCCGCAACGAGGGCATCAGCACGCGTCACAATCCCGAGTTCACGATGATGGAGCTGTACCAGGCATTCGCCGACTACAGCGAGATGACCGCGATCACCGAGCGACTGATCACCCAGGCGGCCCTCGATGCCACCGGCACCAGCGTCGTCACGGTGTTCCGGCCCGACGGAGGCAGCGAGCAGGTAGATCTCGCCCAGCCGTGGCGCCGGGCGCGCATGGTGGACCTCATCGAGGAGGCCATCGGACAGCCGGTGCATCCCTCCATGCCCCACCACGAACTGCGCGCCATCGCCGAGCGGCACGGCGTGCAGGTCGCTCCTCATTGGAGCAACGGCAAGGTCATCGAGGAGATGTTCGAGCACACGGCCGAGCACCGCCTTATCGCCCCCACGTTTGTCACCGGCCATCCCGTCGAGATCTCGCCGCTGGCACGGGTCGACCGCACCGATCCCCATCTCACCGAGCGGTTCGAGCTGTTCGTCGGCGCCCGCGAGCTGGCCAACGGCTACAGCGAGCTGAACGATCCCGTCGAGCAGCGCATCCGCTTCGAGGAGGAGCAGCAGGCCAAGGAGGCCGGCGATGCCGAACGCGGCACCGTCGACGAGGACTACCTGCGGGCGCTCGAGTACGGCATGCCGCCTACCGGGGGCCTCGGCATCGGAATGGACCGGGTGGCGATGCTCATCGCCGGCGTGAACTCGATCAAGGAGGTCATCCTGTTCCCGACCCTGAGGCCCGAGCAGGCCTGACATGCGATTCCGCCGGTCGCCCGTGCCTCCCAAGGACCTCCGGTTCATGGGCGAGTCCGAGCAGGAGTTCACCGCGATCGGCGACGCAATGGTCGAGCGGTTCGGCCAGGTGGTCGACCTTCGCGCCGTGCAGTGCGTCGTCGACATCGGCTGCGGCTACGGCCGCATCGGTGCTGCCCTCCGCCGCTCGAGGTCGTTCCGTGGCAGGTACCACGGTTTCGACATGCTGCGACGGCACCTCGAGTGGTGCAACGCCGAGCTCGGCGGGCGACGCTTTCGGTACCACTTCGTCGACATCCACAGCGAGCGGTACAACCCGTCCGGCACGCTCCGCCAGTCCGAGATGCGCTTCGACCTTCCCGACGGCAGCGCCGTCCTGATCATCCTCACGAGCGTGTTCACGCACATGTACCCCGATGACGTCACGCACTACCTCCACGAGTGCCGTCGACTGCTTGCCCCGGATGGGCGGGTGTATGCAACCTTCTTCATCATGAACGACCAGCAGGCGTCGCGGCCCAATCGCTATCCGCTCGAGCACGAGCTCACGCCCTTCTGCCGGTACATGTCGGAGGACGAGCCGCTGCACGTCATTGCCTACGGTGAGGAGTGGCTACGGGGTCAGTTCGCCGCCGCGGGGCTCGAGCCCGTCGGCGGTATCCGATTCGGCTCGTGGTCGGGCGAGCCCGAGGCATTCGACTTCCAGGACACTGTCGTACTCGCAGGGAGGAGTTCGAAGTGACCGACGCATGGGGACGCGGGCTTGCCACTGTCGCCGACGACGGGGCGGTGCTCGACACGTGGTTCCGCGAGGTCGGCCTCGGCGAGGACACGGCGCCGGGCACCTTCGACGAGTACGCCGCTGCCGAGCGACGCGACGAGGTGCGCGGCGTCAACATCCGGGCCGTGCGGATGGCCATCGACACCGATGCCAAGCCGGCAGATGCCAGCGACGCGTACCTTCGCCTGCACCTGCTGTCGCACCGGCTGATGCGGCCGCGCCAGCAGAACCTCGATGGCGTCTTCGGCCTGCTCACCAACGTGGCCTGGACCAATCTCGGCCCGGTGCAGGTCGATGCGGTCGACGAACTCCGCTGGCGGATGCGACGCGCCGGGCAGTTGCTGACGGTGCACGGTCTCGACAAGTTCCCGCGCATGACCGACTACGTCGTCCCCGCCGGGGTGCGCATTGCCGACGCCGACCGCGTCAGGCTCGGCGCGCACCTGTCGGCCGGCACCACCGTGATGCACGAGGGATTCTGCAACTTCAATGCCGGCACGCTGGGAACCAGCATGGTCGAGGGCCGGATCTCCGCCGGCGTGGTCGTCGGCGACGGCAGCGACATCGGCGGCGGCGCCAGCATCATGGGCACGCTGTCGGGCGGCGGCACCGAGCAGGTCACCATCGGCGAGCGCTGCCTCCTCGGCGCCGAGGCCGGCATCGGCATCAGCCTCGGCGACGAATGCGTCGTCGAGGCCGGTCTCTACTTCACGGCCGGCACGCTGGTCGAGGTGCACGGACCAGCGGGATCTGAGGTCGTGAAGGCCAAGTCGCTCAGCGGCAAGGGCGGCCTGCTGTACCGGCGCAACAGCCGCACCGGCGCCGTCGAGGCACTGCCCCGCTCGGCGAAGTGGGAAGGCCTCAACGCCGACCTGCACAAGAACTGACGCCGCCCACAACCAGCTTCAGCCGCTCAGTGACCGCCGCGTAGACCACGACGATCGCTGCCACCGCAGCCAGGATCGCCGGCGACGGCGGTGCCATGCCGAGCTGCGAGGCGAAGGGCATCCACGGCACCGCGAGCGTGACGGCGGCCACCGCCACCGACGACCACAGCAGCGCTGCGCTCGGCGACGATGGCGGCCACAATGGCAGCATCGGCCGTCTCGCCGAGAGACTGCGACAGCGCCGCGGCGGCAAGGAGAATCAGCAGGATCGGGCTGCGGAACTGGCGGGCGAGCAGCACGACGTCGCCCGACCGGCGGCGCACCAGCGGCGGCGGCGCCGTGGCGAGTCGTCGGGCCGCCTCTGCGGTCGAGAGCCCCTGGTCGGGCGTCTCAGACCACGACGTCATGCGGGCGACGGCGGCGGCTCGACCCAGCAGCCGTCGATGTGGTCGTCGACCAGCCCCATCGCCTGCATGAACGCGTACATCGTGGTGGGCCCGACGAACGTCCAGCCGCGGCGCTTCAGGTCCTTCGACAACGCCACGCTCTCGGCACTGGTCGCCGGCAGCTCGTCGACTGCGCCGAGGCGGTGAGGCCGGTCGGTGCGATAGCGGGACATGTACCCGTACATCGATCCGTGCTCGTCGATCAGCTCGACCGCCCGCCTCGCGTTGTTGACCGTGCTCTCGATCTTTCCACGATGGCGGATGATGCCCGCGTCGCCAACGAGTCGCTCGACGTCGGACGGCCCGAACTCGGCCACCCTTCGGGGATCGAATCCGGCGAAGGCTGCCCTGAACGCCGGGCGCTTGCGCAGCACCGTGATCCAGGAGAGACCGGACTGGAACCCCTCGAGGCAGACCTTCTCGAACAGGCCGATGTCGTCGGTGACCGGCCGCCCCCATTCGACGTCGTGGTACTCGACGTACAGCGGGTCGTCGCCGCACCACCAGCAGCGCACCGCCCCGTCGGGGCCGGTGCGGAGTCGCTGGCTCGGGCCATCGGGCATGCCCGGAACCTATCGGCGGCCCGGGCACCGGACAGTTCGTGTGGCGACACATGTCACACTTCGGCAAGGATCACTCCCGTGATCCACCACTATCTCGCTGCCCGCGCCGAGCTCGAGGGCGCCGGCTCTCCGTTCCATGTCACCACCGAGGAGGTGCGCGGCGTGACGCTGCGCAGCTATGCCGCGGCCCCGCCCACGATGCGCGCCATATGGGAGCTCGCTGGCTTCCAGGGCGACAAGGAGTACCTCGTCTACGAGGACGAGCGGTACACCTACGCCGAGGTGCAGGCCCAGGCCCGCAAGCTGGCCGCCCACCTGGTGGCGCACGGTGTCACGCCGGGCTCGAGGGTGGCCATCGCCATGCGCAACTATCCCGAGTGGGTCACGTCGTACTGGGCGTGCGTCAGCGTCGGTGCCGCCGTCGTGGGCATGAACGCATGGTGGACGCCGCCCGAGATGGAGTACGCCCTCAACGACAGCGAGCCACGGGTGATGATCGCCGACGACGAGCGCCTCGAGCGCTTCGGCCACATGCCCTCGCAGCGGCCGATGCACATCATCGCAGTGCGCACCGACCGGGCCATTCCCGGTGACGGTGCGAGGTGGGCCGACGTGATGGCAGCCGACGACCCCGGCACCCTGCCCGCCGTCGAGATCGATCCCGACGACGACGCGACCATCTTCTACACCTCGGGCACCACCGGCTTCCCGAAGGGGGCGCAGCTCACCCACCGCGGCTCGGTGGCCAACATCTTCAACATCGTCGTGATGGGCGCTGCCGTCACCAGCGCCGAGGCCAAGGCCGTCGCTGCCGGCGACGTCCCGGCACCTGCAGCGCAGCCGGCCGATCCGCCCGCCGCTCCCCCGTCACCGGTGTTCATGGCGCCCACCCCGCTGTTCCACGTCACGGCGTGCAACTGCATCATGCATCCGGCCACGCTGCTCGGCGCCAAGGTGGTGCTGATGTACAAGTGGGATCCCGGTCGCGCCATCGAGCTGATCGAGCGCGAGCGCGTCACCAACTTCTCGGGCGTGCCGACAATGAGCCGCGAGATGCTGCTGCACCCCGACTGGGCCACTCGCGACACCTCCAGCCTGCAGGGAATGGGCGGCGGCGGCGCCGCAATCCAGCCCGACCTCGTGAAGAAGATCGCCGGCGCGCTGAAGAAGGGCCAGCCGTCCACCGGCTACGGCATGACCGAGACGTGCGGCATCATCACGGCCAACTCGGCCCGCTTCTACCTCGCCAAGCCCGACTCGTGCGGCCCGGTCGTGCCCACGCTCGAGGCCAAGCTGGTCGACGACGACTGGAACGACCTGCCCCGCGACCCCGGCGTCACCGGCATCCTGTGCGTGCGGGGCTCGATCGTCATCAAGGGCTATCTCAACCGCCCCGAGGCCACCGCCGACTCGATCCGCGACGGCTGGCTGAACACGGGCGACATCGCCCGCATCGACGAGGACGGCTTCGTGTTCATCGTCGACCGCGCCAAGGACATGGTGCTGCGCGGCGGCGAGAACGTGTACTGCAGCGAGGTCGAGACCGCGATCTACCACCACGACGCGATCGCCGAGGCATGCGTGTTCGGCATCCCCGACGAGCGCCTCGGCGAGGACGTGGCTGCGGTCATCGTCCTGCGTCCCGGCCACTCGCTCACCGCCGACGAGTTGCGCGAGTTCCTCGGCGCCAGCCTGGCAAAGCACAAGATCCCGGCCACCGTCTGGTTCCGCGACGAGCCCATCCCGCGTAACGCCAACGGCAAGTTCCTGAAGCGCGAGCTGCGCAAGGAACTCGTCGGCAACTGACCCCGATGAGTCTCACCCCCAACGGCATCTTCTACGAGACGTTCGGCGACCCGGCGCACCCCACGCTCGTGCTGGTGAACGGCCTCGGCAGCCAGTGCATCAACTACGCCCACGACTGGTGCCGGATGTTCGCATCGGAGGGACTGCACGTCGTGCGCTTCGACAACCGCGACGTGGGGCACAGCCGCCGATTTGCCGGTGCGCCCGTCGACGAGCACGGTGCCGCCTACACCCTCGCCGACATGGCCGGCGATGTCGTCGACGTGCTCGACACGCTCGGGGTGCCGACGGCCCACGTGATGGGCCTCTCGATGGGCGGGATGATCGTGCAGCAGCTGGCCCTCGACCATCCGCACCGCGTGGTCACGATGACCTCGGTGATGAGCAGCACCGGCGAGCCCGAGTACCGGCGCAGCACCATGAACGCCCAGCGGCTGCTCACCGAGCCGGGCGCCACCACGCGCGAGGGCTACGTGCAGCAGTGGATCGAGGGGCTGCGCGAATGGGGCAGCCCGGCCTTCGCCGACGAGGACCGCTGGCGGGCCGAGGCCGAGCGGGCCTGGGACCGCGGCTACGACCCCGCCGGCGTCCAGCGCCAGTACCTGGCCATCCTCGCCAGCCCGCCGCGCGCCGACCGCCTCCGATCGCTCACCGTGCCCACGCTGGTGATCCACGGCGACCGCGACACCCTGATCGACCAGATCGGCGGACACCGCACGGCCGAGCTGATCCCTGGCGCCCGCCTCGAGATCATCGAGGGCATGGGCCACGACTATCCGCCAGGAGTCTGGCGGCAGTGGACCGACCTCGTGGTCGGGCACATCCGCGCCCACGCCGCGCCACACTGAGGCTATGGATCCCCTCGCCTTTGCCGCGCTGGCACGCACCCGCCGCACGAGCATGCTCGTCGACCGCGACCGGCCGGTGCCGCGCGACCTCGTCGAGCACCTGTGCGAGCTGGCCCAGTGGGCCCCCAACCACAAGCGCACCTGGCCGTGGCAGTTCGCGCTCGTCGAGGGCGACGGCCGCGCCGTGCTCGGCCGCGTCATCGCCGAGGCAATGCAGGCCCACGGCGACGAGCCGGCCAAGGTCGACAAGGCGCGCGGCAAGTACCTGCGCACGCCGGCCACGCTGGTGATCGCCGCCCGTGCTGGCGACAGCCCGCTGCGGTCGGCCGAGAACCGCGATGCCGTGGCCGCCGGCGTGCAGAACATCCTGCTTGCCGGCACGGCGCACGGCCTCGCCACCTACTGGGGCTCATGCCCGAAGGGCGCCAACGACGCCGTCGCCAGCCTGTGCGGCTTCGACGCCGACAGCACCGTCGTGGCGATCATCTACCTCGGGTGGGCCACCGAGATGCCCGAGCCGCCCGAGCGGCCGCCGGTGGCGCTGCGCATCGTCGACCGCTGAGCCCGCCGACCGCTGAAGCGGCCGTGCGTCGTCAGTCGCAGCAGCGGCCGGCAGCAGCCCGGGCCAGCCGCAGCGCCGTGGCACGGTCCGGCGCCTCGAGCGAGAACCAGCCGTCGTCCACCTTCACGAGCACGACGTACCGGTCGCCCGCGTCACCGTCCACGGGGCCGCCCTTGGCCTCGAGGCCGATGCCCGACAGCGCCTCGAGGTCGGGCGTCTCGTAGTCGAACACCCCGATCACCCGCACCAGCGCCGTGTACCTAACCGGCTCGGTCACCTGAAAGGCGCACGCGTCGGCCGACACGGCCACCGTGGTCACCGGGCCGTCGTCGGCCGGATCCACCGTCACCACCGCCGTCACGCCGGCACCGAGTTCGTCGTCGGGCAGGGTGGGATCCGTCGCTGCGGGCGGCACCAACGATGCCGCGCCGCGCAGATCGGAGTCGTTGAGCGCGCTGCACGGATTGCCGCCGAACAGGGTGCCGGGCGGCACCGTGCCGGTGTCGACCACGTCGGTGCCGGTCACCACCGGCAGCAGCGTCGGCGGCGTCGGCGGGGTGGGCAGCGCGCCGACGGTGCCGGGCGGCAGCGACTCGGGATCACCCCCCGAGCAGCCGGCAGACAGTGCCAGGGCCACGAGTGCCACGGCCGTGATGAGGCGGCGGCCCATCGGTCAGCGCGGCTGGTGCACGCCGAAGACGTCGCGCAGGGCGTCGCTGACCTCGCCGAGCGTCGCGCCCGCGCGCAGGGCGTCCTTCATTGGGTACAGCACGTTCTGCGTGCCGCGCGCCGCATCGCGCACGCCGTCGAGCTGCGCCGCCAGCAGCGAAGAGTCGCGAGCCGCCTTGTAGGCCACCAGTCGCTGCTTCTGCCCGGCCTCGAGCGACGGATCGATCGGGAACACCTCGGGCTCGGGCTCGCTGTCGACCGCGAAGCGGTTCAGGCCGACAATGACGCGCTGGTTGTCGTCGATGCTCTTCGTGTAGGCGTATGCGGCGTCCATGATCTCGTCCTGCTGGAATCCGGCCTCGATCGCCTCGACCGCGCCGCCCATGGCGTCGATGCGCTCGATGTACTCCCATGCCAGGCGCTCGACCTCGTCGGTGAGCGACTCGACAAAGTAACTGCCTGCCAGCGGGTCGGGCGTGTCGGCGACACCACTCTCGTAGCCCACGATCTGCTGCGTGCGCAGCGCGATGCGCGCCGCCCGCTCGGTGGGCAGGCTCAGGGCCTCGTCGTAGCCGTTGGTGTGCAGGCTCTGGGTGCCGCCCATCACCGCCGCCATCGTCTGCACGGCAACGCGCACGATGTTGTTCTCGGGCTGCTGGGCCGTCAGCGTGCTGCCACCAGTCTGGGTGTGGAATCGCAGCAGCTTGCTCGCCTCCTTCGTGGCGCCGAATCGCTCGGACATGAGGCGGTACCAGATGCGTCGCGACGCACGGAACTTGGCGACTTCCTCGAAGAAGTTGTTGTGCGCATTCCAGAAGAAGCTCAGCCGCGGCGCGAACGAGTCGACGTCGAGCCCTGCGGCGATGGCTGCCTCGACGTACGCGATGCCGTTCGCAATCGTGAACGCGATCTCCTGCACCGCCGTGCTGCCGGCTTCGCGGATGTGGTACCCGCTGATGCTGATCGTGTTCCACTTCGGCACGTGCTGCGCGCAGTACTCGAAGATGTTGGTAATGATCCGCATGCTGGGCTTCGGCGGGTACACGTAGGTGCCGCGGGCGATGTACTCCTTCAGCAGGTCGTTCTGGATCGTTCCGCTGATCGCCGATGCCGGCACGCCCTGCTCCTCGGCCACCAGCTCGTACATCAGCAGCAGGATCGCCGCCGTCGAGTTGATGGTCATCGAGGTGCTCACCCGGTCGAGCGGCAGGCCGTGCAGCAGCGTGCGCATGTCGTCGAGCGAGTCGATGGCCACGCCCACCTTGCCCACCTCGCCCTCGGCGCGGGCATGGTCGCTGTCGTAGCCCATCTGGGTGGGCAGGTCGAAGGCACAACTGAGGCCGGTATGGCCGGCGTCGAGCAGGAACCTGAAGCGCTCGTTGGTGGATGCCGCCGTGCCGAAGCCGGCGTACTGCCGCATCGTCCACAGCTTCCCCCGGTACATCGTCGGGTAGACGCCGCGCGTGTAGGGCGGTGAGCCCGGCACGCCGAGCTGCGCGGCGGCGTCCCAGCCGTCGAGGTCGGCCGCCGTGTAGAGCGGCTGCACTGCAATGCCGCTGTCGGTACGAATCGCGTCGCCCGGTTCGTTCATGAGCCCGAGCGTACGTCGGCAGCGACGAGCGCGATCTCCATCTGCCACTCGGGCCGGGCAAGTGCCGGCACGGTTACCAGCGTGCTGGCAGCGCGGTGCCCGCCAAGTGCCCGGTCGCGGGCCGCCATCACCGTCGGCAGGTCGGCAAGGCGATCGGCGACCACGTAGGTGGTGATGCTCACCACGTCGGTGGCCGACATGCCCGCCTCGGCCAGCAGCGCCAGCAGGTTCGCCCACACCACCTCGGCCTGTGCCGCGATGCCGTCAGGCACCGAGCCGTCGAGGGCGATCGGCACCACGCCACTGGTGTGCAGCCAGCGCGTAGGCGCGCCCGGCACCGACTCGGTGAGTATGGCGTGGGCGTAGTTGGCGGCCGGCGGTGCCATCGACGCCGGAGAGAGCGCTCGGTTCACGTCGTCCAGCATGGCACCGTGCCGCGTAGGCTGCGGCCATGAGCGCCACCGAGTCTGCCGTCCGCTCGATCGACGGGGTCGACCTCACCCCGAAGCCCGTGCACATCGACCGGCCGCCGGTGTTCGCCTCCGTCGACGACGAGCGCTTGCACCGCAAGCAGAGGCTCGCCGGTGCGCTGCGCATCTTCGGCCGCGTCGGCTTCGGCGAGGGTGTCGCAGGCCACATCACGGTACGCGACCCCGAGTTCCCCGACCTGTTCTGGGTGTACCCGTTCGCCGTCAGCTTCCGCCACATGCGCGTCAGCGACCTCATCCTCGTCGACCACGAGGGCAACGTGGTGTACGGCTCGCGCCCCGTCAACCGCGCCGCCTTCGTCATCCACTCGGCGCTGCACCAGGCACGGCCCGACATTGTTGCTGCCGCGCACAGCCACAGCGTGCACGGCAAGGCATTCAGCGCTCTCGGCATACCGCTCGATCCCATCACGCAGGACTCGTGCATCTTCTACGAGGACCACACCATCATCACCGCCATCGGCGGCAAGGTGGTGTTCGACATCGACGACGGCAAGCACCTCGCCACGCACTTCCCCACCGGCAAGGCCGCCATTCACCAGAACCACGGGCTGTTCACCGTGGGCGAGTCGGTCGACGAGGCCGCCT
>JBJTRF010000091.1:0-4246 GCA_046076025.1 Ilumatobacteraceae bacterium | reverse complement strand
CTCGCCGAGCGTGAAGAGTGCCTCGTGGCAGCCCATGCGGGCGCCCGCCGAGGCGATGCGCCGAATGTCGTCGGGCGTGAGGTACGGCGATGCCAGCCGAGCCGGCGGCTGGGCGAACGTGCAGTAGCCGCAGCGGTCGCGGCACAGCATCGTGAGCGGGATGAACACCTTCGGCGAGTAGGTGACACGCGTGCCGTGCGCCCGATCGCGCACCGCCCGGGCGGCGGCCATCAGGTCGTCGAGCGACATCCCGAGCAGGCGGTGCATCTGCCAGACCCTAGCCCCAGTGAGTTCTGAAACGAAACCCACTTGGCGGATACGCTCGCTGCATGGCCCCCGCAACCCGACCGGCGAGCACGCTCGACCAAACGCTGCGCCTCGTCGGCGACCGGTGGAGCATCCTCATCGTGCGCGCCGCACTGCGCGGCATCCGCCGCTTCGACGATTTCTGCACCGACCTCGGCATCGCCAGGCCCGTGCTCACCAACCGCCTGCGCCGCCTCGTCGACGGCGGCATCCTCGCCCGCGAGCAGTACCAGCAGCATCCGCCGCGCTACGAGTACCGGCTCACGCCCGCCGGCATTGCGCTGTCACCGGCCCTCGTCGCGCTCATCCGCTGGGCCGAGCAGCACGCCGACGGCGGCGAGCCCGGGCCGGCGCTGGTGCACGCGCCGTGCGGCACCGAGTTCGAGCAGGGCTTCTGGTGCCGCGCCTGCGCCACGACCTTCGGGCCGTCGGCCATCCGCGCCGCCACGCGCGGCGCCACGCGATAGAACGGCACCATGCCCGTCTCGGCCATCGTCCTCGCCGCCGGCGAGGGCTCGCGCATGCGCTCGGCTCGCCCGAAGCCGCTGCATCCCATCTGCGGCCGACCGATGGTGATGCACGTCATCCATGCCCTCGAGGGCCTCGCTCCCCAGCGCACCGTCGTCGTCGTCGGCCATGGCGCCGAGCGCGTCACCAAGAAGGTGCAGGAGCAGGCGCCTCCGTGGGCCCACGTCACGTTCGTCGAGCAGCACGTGCAGCGCGGCACCGGCGACGCCGCGATGGTCGGCCTGTCGGCGTTCCCCGGCGACGACATCGATGATCCGTCCACCATCGTCGTGATGCCCGGCGACACCCCGCTGCTCACCGCCGACACCATCGAGCGGCTGGTCGCCGCCCACCAGTCCACCGGCGATGCCGCCACCATCGTCACCACGGTGCTCGACGATCCCACCGGGTACGGCCGCATCGTCAGGCAGGCCGGCCGCGCCGGCGATGGCCGCGTGCTGCGCGTCGTCGAAGAGCGCGACGCCTCGATCGACGAGCGCGCCATCCGCGAGGTGAACACCAGCATCTACGCATTCCGCCGCGACCTGCTGGGCCCGGCACTGCGCAAGCTCAGCCCCGACAACGCACAGGGCGAGTACTACCTCACCGACGTGGTGGCCACCCTCGCCTCGCTCGGCCACCGCGTGGGCAGCGTCGACGCCCCCGAGGCCGAGACCCGCGGCGTCAACGACCGATGGCAGCTGGCACTCGCCGAGCGCGAGCTGCGCGCCCGCACCAATCGTCGCTGGCTGCTGAACGGCGTCACGATGCTCGACCCGAGGCAGACGTTCATCGACGTCACGGTTCGGCTCGGCCGCGACGTCACCCTGTACCCCGGCACGATCCTGCAGGGCGACACCGTCATCGGCGACGGCTGCGAGATCGGCCCGCAGACCCGCCTGGTCGACGCAGTGGTCGGTGCCGGCGCCGTCGTCGAGCAGACCGTCGGGCGCCTCTGCCACATCGGCGCCGGCGCACACGTCGGCCCATTCGCCCACCTGCCCGAGGGCAGCACGGTGGTCTCCGGCGCCGTCACCGGTGCCTTCTACACTGCGCCCGTCGAATAGAGCACGGGGAGCGACGATGGAGAAGGTCACCACCAAGCGCATGGCGCTCTACTCGGGTCGCACCCATCCGGTGCTGGCCCAGGAAGTGGCCGGTCACCTCGGCATCGAACTCGGCCAGCCCAACCTGGTGCAGTTCGCCAACGGCGAGGTGCGCGTGCGCTTCGGCGAGAGCATCCGCGGCAACGACGTGTTCATCATGCAGACGCACTGCGGCTTCGGCGAGCGCAGCATCAACGACTCGATCATGGAGCAACTCATCATGATCGATGCCGCATACCGCGCGTCCGCCAAGCGCATCACCGCCGTCTGCCCGTTCTACGGCTACGCCCGCCAGGACCGCAAGGCCGAGGGCCGCGAGCCCATCACGGCCCGCCTGATCGCCGACCTGTTCAAGGCCGCCGGTGCCAAGCGCATGGTGAGCATCGACCTGCACAGCGGCCAGATCCAGGGATTCTTCGAGGGGCCCGTCGACCACCTCACCGCGATGCCCGTGCTCGAGAACTACCTCCGCCAGCACGCCGACGCACCCGTGATCGTCGCCCCCGACGCCGGCCGCATCAAGGTGGCCGAGCGCATGTCGCAGCACCTCGGCGACATGGGATCCGACCTCGCCTTCATCTACAAGCGCCGCCCGAAGGGCACCGCCAATGTTGCTGAGGCCAAGGAGGTGATGGGCGACGTCGACGGACGCCTGTGCGTCCTCACCGACGACATGATCGACTCCGGCGGCACCATCGTGTCGGCCGCCGAGGTGCTCAAGCAGCGCGGCGCCCGCGAGGTGTGGGCGATGGCCACGCACGCCGTGCTCAGCGGCCCAGCCATCGAGCGCCTCGAGAAGTCGGTGATCAGCCGGGTGGTGCTCACCAACACCCTGCCGCTGGCCCCCGAGAAGCAGATCCCCAAGATCGAGGTGCTCTCGATCGCCCCGCTCATCGCCGATGCCCTCAACGCCGTGTTCGACGACACCAGCGTCAGCGAGATCTTCGGCGGCGAGAACCAAGCCTGACCGGCACCGGCAGGCCGCCGGCACCGCCACCGACGCCACCGCCGACACGGCGGGGCGCAGCGCAGCGGGCCTGCAGCGACCGGGTCGAGTCGGCCCATGGGCGCCCGAGGCCCGGCCGGGGCCCCGCCCCAGGCGGTCAGGCGGCCCCTATCCGGCATTGTCGCCCCGCCCGACCCGCCGGTAGGCTCGCAGACCGTTCTGCCACGTCGCGTTCCGCCCTGTCGGACCGCGGCCACTACGCAACCGAGGCCCGCCATGTCCAGCACCACGCTCGTCGCCCAGCCCCGCACGGCCAGCGGCTCCGCCGCCGCCCGTCGCCTCCGCGCCGAGGGCCACATTCCCGCCGTCATCTACGGCCAGGGCATGGAGCCCATCAGCGTCACCATCGAGCGCCGAGAGCTGCGCGTGGCGCTCAGCGGGCCGGCCGGCACCAACACGCTGCTCAACCTGAAGGTCGGCTCGGCGTCGTACCCCGCCGTCGTCAAGGAGCTGCAGCGCCACCCGATCAAGCGCACCGTCAGCCACATCGACTTCCTGCAGGTCAACATGAACGAGGCCATCACCGTCAACGTGCCGGTGCACCTCGTCGGCGAGGCCAAGGCCGTCATCGGCGCCGGCGGACTCGTCGACCGTGCGGTCGACACGCTCGAAGTCAGCTGCATCCCCTCGAACATGCCGAACGAGATCGCCGTCGACGTGTCGGCGATGCAGCCCGGCGACGTCATCCGCCTGTCGCAGATCACCCTGCCCAAGGGCGTCACCGCCACCGCTGATGCCGATCTCGTCGTGGTGAGCGTGCTCCACACCGCCGGCGAGGCTGCGGCGGCGGCATCTGCCGCACCGGCTGCTCCCGCCGCCGAGTGAACTGACGGCGCGTGATCGACGCGCTCATCGTCGGACTCGGTAATCCCGGCCAGCAGTACGCTCGCACGCGTCACAACGTCGGCGAGGAGTGCGTGGGCGTGCTGGCGCGGCGACTCGGCGAGACCCTGAAGGCCGGTCGCGACAGCGCACTCGTCGCCGAGGCGCGCATGGGCGACCGGCGCGTGGTGCTGGCCTTCCCCACCACCTACATGAACGAGAGCGGCCGCGCCGTCGGTGCCCTCATGCGTCGCCACCACATCGACGACATCACCCGACTGGTGGTGGTGCACGACGAACTCGACCTGCCGCCCGGCGTCGTGCGGTTGAAGGCCGGCGGCGGCCTCGCCGGCAACAACGGACTGCGCAGCATCACCCAGCACCTCCACACCCAGGACTACCTGCGGGTACGCATCGGCATCGGCAAGCCCCCCGCCAAGGAACGCGGCGCCGACCACGTGCTCTCGCGGGTGCCGGCCGACGAGCGCCGCACGCTCGA
>JBJTRF010000090.1:0-7895 GCA_046076025.1 Ilumatobacteraceae bacterium | reverse complement strand
GCAGGAACTCGTCCGAGAAGATGTCGTCCTCGATGTCGGACCAGTTGGCCGCCTCGTCGGCCTTGGTGGCCTGGATGCGCAGGAGCTGCTTCTTGTAGTTCCACTCGTACAGCGCCTTGCTCTCGTCGAGGCCCTCGTAGCACTGAAGGCGGATGAGCCGGGCGCCGGTGAGCTCGGCGATGCTCTTCGCCAGCTGAGTCTTGCCCGTGCCCGCCGGCCCTTCCACGAGCACCGGCTTGCCGAGACGGTCGGCAAGATAGGCGACGCCGGCGATGCCCTCGTCGGCCAGGTAGTTGACGCCTCGGAGGCCGTCGCGGACCTGCTGGACGCTCTCGAAGCGGTGCGACATGCGCCGCACCCTATCTGGCAGCACCTTCTCGCGGCCGTATCGGACGGGCGGCCACGGCTACCCTCAGCGCGTGGCAGGGCTCCTGCGAACCAATGTCGCCGTGGCCGCCGGCACGGCGCTCTCGCGGGTCACCGGGGTGGCGCGTGTCGCCGTGCTCGGCGCGGTGCTCGGCACGCCGAGCGCTGTCGCCGATGCCTACGACCTTGCCAACTCCTCGCCGAACCTCGTGTACGAGCTCCTGCTCGGCGGCATCCTCAGCAGCACGCTGGTGCCCGTGCTCACTCGGCTGCGCGAGGAGGACGACGACGACGGCACCTCGGCGGTGCTCTCGGTGTCTGCCATCGCGCTCGTCGCCGTCACGGCTGTCGCCGTGCTCGCAGCACCGCTCGTGTTCGGCCTCTACTCGCTGCTCACCGCTGACGGCATCGACGTCGGCGAGTACCGCTCGGTCGGCACTGCACTGGCGCGCCTGTTCCTCGTGCAGGTCTTCTTCTACGGCATTACGGCACTCGCCTCCGGACTGCTCGCGTCACGGCGCCGATTCTTCGCGGCCGCATGGAGCCCGGTGCTCTCCAATCTCGTGATCATCGCCGCGCTCCTCGTCGTGCCGTCGGTGGCCGCCGCACCGCTGGCGCTGGCCGACGTGCTCGACGACGACCGCCTCCGGTGGCTGCTCGGCGGCGGCACGACACTCGGCATCGCCGTCATGGCACTCGCCATGCTGCCGGCGGTGGCCCGACTCGGCATCCGGATCAGGTTCCGGCCCGACATGGGACATCCCGCCGTGCGCTCGCTGCTGCGCATGTCGGCGTGGACGCTCGGCTACGTGGCGGCGAACCAGGTGGCGCTCGTGGTGATCCGCAACCTGCTGCGCGGCGGCGACGGCTCGGCCTTCGCCTACTCGCGGGCCTTCCTCTGGTTCGTGCTCCCCCACGCCCTGCTGGCCATGTCGATCATCACCACGTTCCAGCCCGACCTCGCCGCCGCGTGGGTGCGCAGCGACGGCGACGACCTCGCCCGGCGCACCACCAGTGGCGTGCGCCTCATCGCGCTGCTCACCCTGCCGGCCGGGGTGGGGCTCTTCGTCCTGCGCGAGCCACTGGTCGCCGCCGCATTCCAGCACGGCAGCGCCACCGCCGCCGACACTGCCATCACCGCCGACGCGCTGGCGGGCTTCGCCCTCGGACTTGTCGGCTTCTCGGTGTACCTGTTCACGCTGCGCGTCTTCTACGCCCGCGAGGACGCCCGCACGCCGTTCTGGCTGAACGTGTTCGAGAACGCGCTCAACATCGCGCTTGCCGTCGTGCTGGTCGACCGCTTCGGCCTCGTCGGGCTCACCGCCTCATTCGCGATTGCCTATGCGGTCAGCGCAGTGGTGGCGCTCACCGTCCTCGAGAAGCGCGTCCGCGAGATCGCGTTCCGGCCGCTCTTCGACGGTGTCGCCTACCTCGCTGTCGCCGCTGCGGTGATGGGCGTCACCGTGTGGTTCGTCACCGAGCGAGTCGGCGGCACCGTGGGCGCCGCTGCGGTGCTCCGCCTCGCGGCCGGCACCGTCACCGGCATCGCCGTGTACGCGGCGGCACTGCTGGCCATGCGGTCGGCCGACCTGTCGGCCCTGCGCCAGGTGCTCAGCCGAGGACGAGCAGGTCGTCGCGGTGGATGACCTCGTGCGCCACGTGGCCGGGTAGGTCGCCGGTGCGGCGGCCCATCACGCCGCGGACCGTGTCGGCGTCGCTCAGCACGATGCCCCTCGCCACCGCAGTGCCGTCGGCGCCGCGCACCTCGACCACCTCGCCGGCGGCGAATCCGCCGCTGACGCCCACCACGCCGGCCGGCAGCAGCGACGTGCCGCGCTCGACGAGTGCCCGCCGGGCCCCGTCGTCGACGACCACCGCTCCCTCGACATTCGTGGCGAATCCGATCCACAGCTTGCGCGCCGACACGCTGCGCTGGCTTGGGAGGAAGGTGGTGCCCACCGATCGCCCCTCGACCGCATCGACGAGCACGTTCGGGCGGGTTGCCTTCCCGATGACCGCCCGCACGCCGGCCCACGAGGCCATCCGCGCCGCCGACAGCTTGCTGGCCATCCCGCCGCTGCCGAGGTTCGAGCCCGACGCAGTCGCGGCTACCGACAGCAGCGGATCGTCGGCCGCCACCTCGTCGATGAGCGTGGCGGCGGGGTCGGTGCGCGGATCGGCCGTGAAGAGGCCCGGCGTGTCGGTGAGCAGCACCAGCAGGTCGGCGCCGACGTTGTGCGCGACCAGCGTGGCGATTCGGTCGTTGTCGCCGTAGCGGATCTCGTCGTTCGCGATCGCATCGTTCTCGTTGACGATCGGCACGCAGCCCAGTTCGAGCAGCCGCAGCAGCGTCTGGCGCGCGTGCAGGTACTGGCGGCGGTCGACGAAGTCGTGCGGCACCAGCAGTACCTGTGCCGCCACCAGCGAGTGCCGGGCGAGCGAGCGGTTGTACGACTCCATCAGGCGGCTCTGGCCAGCGGCACTGATCGCCTGCAGGGTGACGACATCCGACGGCCGCTCGCCGAGGCCGAGCGCAGCGACGCCCGCCGACACTGCGCCGCTGCTGACGAGGATCAACTCGTGGCCGGCGGCGCGCACCGCGGCGAGCTGGTCGCAGACCGCATCGATGACATCGAGCTCGATGACGCCCCGCGCATCGGTGAGCGACGACGTGCCGATCTTGGCGACGACGCGCATCTCAGGTGTCCTCGTGGTACTCGAAGCTAAAGTCGGCGATCCACACCACGTCGCCCTGCCGGGCCCCGGCGCGGGCGAGCATCTTGGGCACGCCCAGCCGCTTCAGCTGGAAGTCGATATAGCTGAGCGCGTCGGGGGTGGTGACGTCGTTGAGGGCCACGACTCGCTCGACCTGGCGTCCGACGAGGCGGAACTCGTTGTCGGCCAGGCGCTCGACCCGCGCGCCGTCGGCCTGCGGGCGGATGATGACCATCCCCTCGCCCGCCGGCTCTGCGCTGCGCGCCTCGTGCACGAGCGATGCCATGCGCCCCACCAGCTCGCGCACGCCCTGATTGGTGACCGACGACAGCGTGTCGCCCTCCCAGTCGTGCACGGCGCTGTCGCTCTTCGAGCCGACCACCAGGCGCGGCCGCTCGAGCAGCTCGGGCCGGTACTCGCCCAGCTCGTGCAACAGGATCCGCTCCTGCTCGGCCGGCGGCGGCGCAAGCGGGTCGGACAGGTCGACCATCACGCACAGCACGCGCGCCCGCTCGATGTGGCGCAGGAACTTGTGGCCGAGGCCCTTGCCCTCGCTGGCTCCCTCGATGAGGCCGGGGATGTCGGCGACGACGAATTCGGTGTGCTCGTCGAGCCGCACGACGCCGAGATTCGGCTCGAGCGTCGTGAATGGGTAGTTGGCGATCTTGGGCTTGGCGGCGCTGATGACGCTGATGAGCGTGCTCTTGCCGACATTCGGAAAGCCCACCAGCGCCACGTCGGCCATCAGCTTGATCTCGAGCTTCAGCCAGCGCTCCTCGCCGTGCTCGCCCTGCTCGGCGAAGTTCGGCGCCCGCCGGCGGTTGGAGAGGAACTTGGCGTTGCCGCGGCCGCCCCTGCCGCCGGCCGCCGCCAGCCAGCGGTCGCCGTGGTTGGCAAGGTCGGCCAGCAGCTCGCCGGTGTAGAGATCGGAGATCACCGTGCCCTCCGGCACCGTCACCAGCAACTCCTTGCCGCGGCGGCCGTGCAGGTCCTTGCCCTGGCCGTGGACGCCGTTCTGGGCCCGGCGGTGTGGATGGTCGCGGAAGGCGATCAGCGAGGCCACGTTGCGGTCGGCCACCAGCCACACATCGCCGCCCTTGCCGCCGTCACCGCCGTTCGGGCCGCCGAATGCCACGGGCCCCTCGCGGCGGAACGCCACGCACCCTGCGCCGCCGTCGCCGCCGCGCACGTTCAGCTGTGCTTCGTCGACGAACCCGCTCATAGGTCTCCGAAGGCTACCGGCGGCCACTCGGTACGCTGGCCGACGATGACGGGCATCGACGACCGCGCCGATCGGTGGGCCTCCACCATGCGCGGCCACGTCGCCGAGAACGCAGGCGGCAGCGGCCTCGACGTGCACCTCGCGCACGCCGACTCGTGGGCCGGCAGCGGCTCGCCCGGCCTGCTGCCTCGCGAGGCCCGCGAGGAGCGCGACGACCGCGAGCTCGCCATGCTCGCCACACGGGCCTACGGCGCGGGCAACCGGGCGGTCGACGAAGAGCCAGACCCGTTTCGCACCTGCTTCGAGCGCGACCGCGACCGCATCCTCCATGCTGCGGCATTCCGGCGACTCGCCGGCAAGACGCAGGTCTTCGTGTTCCCCGACGACCACCAGCGCACGCGTCTCACCCACGCGCTCGAGGTGGCACAGGTGGCGGCGTCGGTCGCCCGCCCGCTGGGGCTCAACGTTCCGCTCACCGAGGCGATCGCGCTCGGCCACGACTGCGGTCACGGCCCGGGAGGCCACGCCAGCGAGGATGCCCTCAGCCCGTTCGTGCCCGGCGGCTACGACCACGCGCCCTGGGGTGCCGACGTCACGCTCGTGCCGCTCAACCTGTGCATCGAAACGCTCGACGGCATCCGCAACCACTCGTGGAGCCGTCCTGCACCATCCACCCCCGAGGGCGAGGTCGTCAGCTGGGCCGACCGGATCGCCTACGTGTGCCACGATTTCGAGGATGCGGTGTACTGCGGCGTCGTGTCGCCCGACATGCTGCCCGACGTCGTCCGCTCACGCTGCGGCGAGACCCGGCGCCAGCAGATCAGCGCGTTCATCACGGCAATGGTCGACGCGGCGGCGGCCACCGGCCGCATCGGGATGACGGCATCACTCGCCGAGGCGCTCGCCGCATTCCGCCGCTTCAACTACGACCACATCTACCTGCGGCCCGAGTCGCGCCAGCAGGCTGCGTCGGTGATCGCGCTGCTGCGGGCCCTCGTCGAGACGTACGCCGCCCGACCGCACCTCATGCCCGACGGCAGCCAGTTCGATGCTGGCGCAGCCGACACCGTGCACGCCGCAGTGGCCTACGTGGGCGGGATGACTGACAGGTTCGCCTGCCGTCAGGCGATCGAGCTGCTCGACTGGCCGCGCGAGCAACTGCCGAAGGGCATCGACACGCCGGTGTGAATGCGCACGCTGCGACAGGCAGCGTGGCGGGCGCCGCAGCGGCGCCGAGGGCTCAGGACGGCTCGATGTCGATGACGCGCCGGCCGCCCCGCTGGCCGAACTTCACCATGCCGTCGACGAGCGCGAACAGCGTGTCGTCGCCGCCCTTGCCGACGTTCTTGCCGGGGTGGAACTTCGTGCCGCGCTGGCGCATCAGGATGGCGCCGGCAGTGACCGTGGTGCCGCCGAACGCCTTCACGCCGAGGCGCTGGGCATTCGAGTCGCGACCGTTGCGTGTTGAACCGCCGCCCTTGGTCTTCGACATGTCGGCTCAGCCCTTCTTCGAGGTCGAGATCTTGGTGATCTCGAGGACGTGGTACTGCTGGCGGTGGCCATACCGGCGGCGCTGGTTGGTGCGGCGCTTGTAGGTGAAGCCGTTGATCTTCGGGCCCTTGGCCCAGCCAACCACCTTGGCGGTGACCGTTGCACCCTTCAGCTGGTCGGGCGTGGCGAGCACGGTGTCGCCGTCGACCACCAGCACGGGGGCGAGACTCACCTCGCTGCCCTGCTCGGCGTCGAGGAGGTCGACGTGCACCTGCTGGCCCATTTCGACCCGCTGCTGCTTGCCACCGGAGGCGATCACTGCGTACATAGCCCCGCGAGCCTATCGGCACCGGCCGCTCGGCCAACACGGCGGCGGGCCGAAATCGGCGCCGGTCTCGGCGGCCCGCACCAGCGAGCCGCGACTGGCCTCAGCCCTCGCCCCGGCGCCGGGGCGGGGCAGGCACCGGACAGCCGTCAGGCCCACCCGCCGTCGTCAGGCGAGGAGGCCGTGGTCGATGACCACGCCCCGACCGTCGCAGTTGGGGCACCGGTCGGCGAAGTTCACCAGCAGGCCCTCCCCGATGCGCTTGCGGGTCATCTCGACGAGGCCGAGTTCGCTGATGTCGAACACCTGGGTGCGGGTCTTGTCGCGGGCAAGGGCATCACGGAAGGCCTCGACCACCTTGCGGCGATTCTCCTTCACCTCCATGTCGATGAAGTCGATGACGACGATGCCGCCGATGTCGCGGAGCCGCAGCTGCTTGGCCACCTCCTCGGCCGCCTCGAGGTTGTTCTTGAAGACGGTCTCCTCGAGGTTGGTCGTGCCGACGTTCTTCCCCGTGTTCACGTCGATGACGGTGAGCGCCTCGGTGTGCTCGATGATGAGCGAGCCGCCGCTCGGGAGCCACACCTTGCGATCGAGCGCCTTGTGGATCTGCTCGTGGATGTGGAACTTCTCGTAGATCGGCAGGCCTTCTTCGGCGTCCTCGTGCAGCTCGACGCGGTCGGCGAGCTCGGGGTTGAAGGCCGCCACGTAGTCGTGGACTTCGGCGTGCAGCCGCTGGTCGTCGATGATGACACCCCGGTACTCGGCGTTGAACTCCTCGCGGATCACGCGGACGGCCAACTCGGGCTCGCGGTACAGCAGTGCCGGCCCGTTCGCCTTCTTTGCCTTCGCCTCGATCGCCGTCCACTGCTCGAGCAGGCGGGTGACGTCGGCGCGCAGCTCGTGCTCGGTGGCGTGCTCGGCCGCGGTGCGGACAATGAGGCCGTGCTCGGCTGGACGCACGCGGTCGAGGATGTTGCGCAGTCGCTTGCGCACGTCGTCGGGCAGCCGCTTGGAGATGCCGTACGTGCGCGAGTTCGGCACGAGCACCACGAAGCGCCCGGGCAGCGAGACCTCCTGGGTGAGACGCGCGCCCTTGGCGCCGATCGGGTTCTTGGTCACCTGGCAGACGATCAGCTGCTTGGCGCGCAGCATCTGCTCGATGCGCGGCTGCGACGACTTCTCGACGATGTCCTCGCTGTCGTACTGCACGTCGCCGCGGTACAGCACGGCGTTCTTCGGGGTGCCGATGTCGACGAACGCCGCCTCCATACCGGGCAGCACGTTCTGCACCTTGCCCACGTAGATGTTGCCGTGGATCTGGCTGACGTCGTCGGCCGGACGGCTGACGTAGTGCTCGATGAGCGTTCGCCCCTCGAGCACCGCCACCTGCGTGAGTTGCGGGCGAACCTGCACGCACATCAGGTAGCGGCCGACGGGACGGCCCTTTCGCTCGCGTCCGCGGCGACGCTCGAGCACCTCGGGGTCGAGGGCCGGCACGGGCCCGGCCGACGGCTTCACCGACTGGCCGCCGCTCACCGGCTGGCCGCCCTTGCCCTTGGCCTTGCTGCGCTTGCGCTTCTTCTTGGCGCCACCCGCCACAGGCGTGCTGCCACCGGGCATCTTCACTGCCGGGGACGCCGCCGGAGGCGCAGGGCGCGTGTCACCGATCTGCGGCCGGCGCACCACGGCAGTCGCCGCCGCCTCCGGCGACGGACGGCCCTCGGATGCCCGCTTGGGCATCTCCGGGTTGCGGTCGCCGTGCCGGTCGCCGGC
>JBJTRF010000089.1:0-6223 GCA_046076025.1 Ilumatobacteraceae bacterium | reverse complement strand
GTCTAGAGCACAGGCAGTCGGCTGAAGCCGTTCTCGAAGGCGATGTCGAGGGCGTCGCTGACGGTGGCGTCGTGCGGCACCGTCACCATGTCAGGCCGAGGCACCATGATCTCGCGGGCAACCGTGTCGCCGAACTCGATGATGCTCTCGATGAGCTCGCGCTCCTGCTCCTCGATCACCATGTCCTCGGCCGCCACCTCGACGATGCCGAGCAACTCCTGCTCATTGACGAACGGGCCCTGCTCGAGTCCCTTGCCGCGCACGATCACGTTGGTCAGCGAGATGAGCCACTGCGAGATCCATCGCAGCAGCGGGAAGGCGACCAGCGCCGAGACCGGGCCGGCAGCGATGAGTGCCGCCTTCTGCGGGTACAGCACGGCATAGGTCTTCGGCACCGCCTCAGCGAGCACGAAGAACACCACGACGTTCAGCACGACGCCGACGACGAGTCCGAATGGCCCGAAGAGATCGTTGGCGAGATAGCCGGTCAGGGTCGCCTGCAGGATCTGGAACAGGTTGACCGTGAGCAGCACGGGGTTGACCCAGCGCTCGGGCTCGTCAACGAGGCGCTTCAGCGCCTTGCCGCCGCGCACGCCCTTTTCGGCCAGCGAGTTCGCCCGCGGCCGCGTCAGGCGCGAGAGGCCCATCTCGGCGACCGACAGGAAGATCAGCGCGACGAGCAGCAGCAGGATCACGATCACCATCAGCAGGTGGAGGTTGGTGAACGAGCTGGACCCAGTGCCGCCCGCCGACGGGTCGGCCTGGGCGATCGCCGCCCGGAGGCGAGCGGTGGCGAGCGTGGCAGCGAGCATCAGCCCTGTGTCCCCTTGGTCGTGGTGTCGAGATCGCCGTCATCGGCGTGATCGTGACGGAAGCCCAGCGGCGCCGGCCCGTGCCAGTGATGGGCCTCGAGCAGCGTCCGCTCGCGGCCGCGCATCGCGGCGGCGGCCTCCGGCGTGTCGTGGTCGTGGCCGAGCACGTGCAGCACCCCATGCACCACGAGCAGCGCCAGCTCGTCGTCGACGGTTCCCGCGTGGGTCGGTGCCTGTGCCACCGCGACCGCTGGGCACACGACCACGTCTCCGAGCAGCAGCGGCATGTCCGACGGGTCGGGCGGTGAGCGGTCGGGGCCGCGGCTCGGCGGATCGCCGTGCAGCACGATCTCGGCCTCGGCAGCGTCGATCGGGAACGACAGCACGTCGGTGGGACCCTGCTTGCCCATGTACGTCTCGTTCAGCTCGGCGATCTCCACGCTGCCGACGAAGATCAGCGCGAGTTCGGCGAGGCCGCGCACTCCCTCGGCGACGAGCACGTCCGATGCCAGGCGCTGCCAGCGTTCGATGTCGACCGGCACGGCATTCTGCTCGTCGGCGCAGAAGACCTCGGGGTCTCCCTCGCCGCCGACCCGCGCCGGCCGGCTACTTCGTGGTCGGCCGCCGTCACCCATGGCGAGCATCCCGGCGGGCGGGCCGACCAGACTCGGGCCGCTGGCTGCCGCCCGTGTCGTCGTCGGGCGAGCGCCGCTCGTACGCCGCCACGATGTCGGCGACAATGCGGTGGCGCACGACGTCGCCGGCGGTGAGGTGCACGAACCCGAGGCCGTCGATCCCCTGCAGCACCCGCTCGAGTCCGAGCAAGCCGCTGCGGCCGTCGGGGACGTCGACCTGCGTGGTGTCACCCGTGACCACGACCTTCGAGCCGAAGCCGATCCGGGTGAGGAACATCTTCATCTGCTCGGGCGTCGCGTTCTGCGCCTCGTCGAGGATGATGAAGCTGTTGTTCAGGGTTCGGCCGCGCATGAAGGCCAGCGGAGCCACCTCGAGTGCCTGGCGCTCGGTGAGGCGCTGCACGCCCTCGGGCTCGAGCATGTCGTAGAGCGCGTCGTAGAGCGGCCGAAGGAAGGGATCGATCTTGGCCATCAGGTCGCCGGGCAGGAATCCGAGCCGCTCACCGGCCTCGACCGCGGGGCGGGTGAGGATGATCCGCTGCACCTGCTTGCTCTGGATCGCCTGCACCGCCATCGCCACCGCCAGCCAGCTCTTCCCCGTGCCCGCCGGGCCGAGGCCGAAGGTGATGACGTTCTCGCGGATGGCGTCGATGTAGTGCTTCTGCCCTGCCGTCTTCGGCCGCACGGTGCGCCCCTTGGCGCCGCGCAGGACATCGTCGGTGAGCACCCGGCTGGGGCGCTCGTCGGCGCGCACCATGTCGATGCTGCGGCGCACCGATGTCTCGTCGAGGTGGTGACCCTGCTGGAGGAGGACGACCAGTTCCTCGAGCAGCTGACCCATGGCCTCGGCCCCGGGGCCGTCGATGTGCAGCTCGTTGCCGCGCACCACGAGGCTGGTGTCGGGGAAGGCGTCCTCGATGAGCCGGAGGTTGGCGTCCCGTTGACCGACGAGGCCGGCCATCAGGTGGGCACCGGGTACGACGACGGAGTACGGCTTCGTCGCTGGGGTCATACGGAGCGGTCCGGCAGTGGACTCATCTGCGCACACGGTAGCGACTCGGAGACGCCCTGCGCTCCAACCACGCTGCGTGTTGAATTCGACACCCCTTGCGGTAATCTTGTCGCCCGTGGGAACATGACGGCACACGGCCGCCATCCCCCGCCACCGAGGCGGCCACCACTACCGTCGAATGCCGGGAAGGAGGGCACATGTCGAGCGCACGGGCACTGCTCAGCACCTGGTACCTCGGCGTCGGCGCAGCCCTCACCGCTGCCGGCGCCGCCGCAGCCGAGCCGTCCAGTCGCTCGGCGGTGGCACTCGCCGCCGCTGCCCTGATCCTCCCCGCTGCTCTCGTCGCCGGGCGTTCTGGCGGCGTGCGACGCAGCACCCTCGTGGCCCTTGCCGGCGCAGCACTGGCAGGCGTTGCCGGCGCGCTCACGCTCGGCAGCCATGCCGTCGAGGCCGCACCGCTGCCCGTCGCCCTCGGCGTGGGCGGCCTCGCCCTCGTCGCCGTCGTCGCCGCCGGGGCCGCCGCCGACCGCCGCCGCTGGCGCGCCCTGCTGGGCGATGCCGGCATCGTGGCACTCAGCAGCTGGGTCACCGCCTGGGTGCTGGTCTCCCAGCCGCTCGCCGACCGCGTCGGCGAGCGCTCTGTCGGGGTCGTCGTGCACAGTCTCCAGCAGCCGGCAGCATCGGTTGCGCTGTACCTCGCCGCCATCGCGGTGCTCGGGCGACCGCAGCGGACGCCCGCCACCTGGATGCTCGGAGGCGGCATCACGGCGATCGCCGCCAGCGCCCTCACGTCCACGATGGTCGAGGTCGGCCACCTCGGCGAGTGGGCGTCGCGCTGGACCGTCACGCTCACCTCGCTCGGCCTCTTCGCGCTGGGAGCCGCGGTCGTGCATCCCACCTCCGCCGCGGCGTTCCGCCACGCCGACGAGTCGCGCTCGACGACGGCGCGCCTCGTGCTCACCACCTCGTTCCTCATCGCGCCCACCGTCTCGCTCGCCGCCACCGGGCCCGACGACGCCACCGACCGGGTCGTGCGCGCCGCCGCCGCCCTCGTGCTGGCCGGCGTGGTGATCGGCCGCGTCGCCGCAGCGGTGCGCGCCAACTCGCGCCACCGCGCCGAGCTCATCCACGACGCCCAGACCGACCCTCTCACCGGCCTCGCCAACCGAACCGTCCTCATCCAGCGCACCAACGACCTGCTGCGCACCTCGTGGAACCAGGATCTCCACCCCACGATGTTCTTCATCGACATCGACCGGTTCAAGAACATCAACGACTCGCTCGGCCACGCCGCCGGCGACGAGGTCCTCATGGCAGTGGCACGCCGCCTGCGCGATGCGCTTCCCGACGATGCCGCCGTGGCGCGCATGTCGGGCGACGAGTACGCCGTGCTGCACCCATCGCTCGAGTCGCATGCGGCGTCGATGGCGCAGGCCGAGCAGTTGCTCGGCCTGTTCCGCGAGCCCCTCACCCTGTCGTCCGGCGACGTGTTCGTCACCGTCAGCGTCGGTGCTGCCGCCATCAACCTCACCACCACGACATCGCCCGACGACCTGGTCCGCCACGCGCACACGGCGATGTACCGGGCAAAGGACTCCGGGCGGAACTGCGTCGCCGTCTACGACGAGAGCATGCACGAGCGGGTGGCGCACCGGCTCGCCGTCGAGACCGCCCTCTACCGTGCGCTCGACCGGCGCGAACTGCGCCTCTACCACCAGCCGATCCTCGACCTGCGCACGGGCGAGGTCGTCGGCTTCGAGGCGCTGATGCGCTGGCAGAAGGCCGACGGCGGCATGGTGTCGCCCGCCGAGTTCATCCCCATCGCCGAGGAGACCGGCACGATCGTGCCGATCGGCGCATGGGCCCTGCTCGAGGCGCTCACCACGCTGCAGCAGTGGATCGCCGACGGCGTGTGCAGCGCCGATGCCAACATGTCGGTGAACGTGTCGCCCCGACAGCTCGGCGATGCCAGCTTCCCCAGCGTGGTCAGCGAGGCACTCACCCGCTCGGGGGCGTCGCCGCACTCGCTCTGGCTCGAGGTCACCGAGAGCGTGATGATCAGCGAGCCCGATGTGGCGCTCGCCACCCTTCGCAAGCTACGCGGCCTCGGCGTGCGCATCGCCATGGACGACTTTGGCACCGGCTACTCGTCGCTGTCGCTGCTGCAGAAGTTCCCGCTGCAGCGGCTGAAGATCGACCGTGCCTTCGTGCAGGGACTCGCCGACAACCCCAACGACCGCAGCCTCGTGCGCACCATCGTCGCGATGGGCTCGTCACTCGGCCTCGACATGGTCGCCGAGGGTGTCGAGAGCGTGCACCAGCTGCAGGTGCGCAGCGATCTCGGCTGCCACAAGGCGCAGGGCTACCTCATCAGCCATCCGGTGCCAGCCGACGCGATGCGCAGCACGGTGTCGGCCCTCGAGCGTCTCGGCCGGTTCCCCGGCCTGCGCGTCGACGCTGCGCTCAGCTAGTCCCGGCCTTCATCCCGGCGGCGTGCCGAGGCCCAGCCGCTCGAGCGCCACACTGCGCAGCCGCTTGTAGTCGACCTTGCCGTTCGGTGCCCTGCCGATCGAGTCGACCAGCACGAGGTGCCGCGGCGCCTTGAACGCGGCGAGATGGTCGCGCACCGACTGCGCGAGCTCGCCGAGCTCGGGGGCAGCCGGACCCGATGCCTCGACAACGGCGCAGATCGCCTCGCCGAAGCGCTGGTCGGGCACGCCCACCGCCACCGCGTCGCGCACGCCGGGATGCCGCTTCAGCGCCTCCTCCACCTCCTCGGGGAACACCTTCTCGCCGCCCGTGTTGATGCACACCGACCCTCGGCCCAGCAGCAGCAGCGTGCCGTCGGCATTCACCTCTGCCCAGTCGCCCGGCACGCTCCACCTCGCGCCCTCGAAAGTGCGGAAGGTCTGCGCCGTCTTCGCCTCGTCCTTGTAGTAGCCGAGCGGGATGAAGCCGCCTACCGCCACCATGCCGCGCTCGCCCGAGCCAGCCTCGACCCGGCGGCCGTCCTCGGTGAACACCGCGCATGCCGGCCCCACCTGGAACCTCGCCGTCGGCGACGTGCCGCCAGCCGTCGAGACCGAGGCGCCCATGCCGACCGCCTCCGACGACCCGAACGAGTCGAAGAGCGCCGCCTGCGGCACGTGGCGCAGCAGGCCCTCCTTGTTCTCCTGGCTCCACATCACGCCCGATGACGACATCATCAGCACCGACGAGAGGTCGTACGCGCCGGGGTGTGCGTCGAGATGCTCGAGGATCGGCCCTGCGAAAGCCTGGCCGACGATGATCACCGAGTTGATCCGGTGGCGCTGCACCTCGCCCAGCAGCTCGGCCGGGTCGAAGTGCCGCGACGGAAGCGTGGCGACGCAGCCGCCCATGTTCATGGCAATGAGGCTCGAGAACTGGCCCGTACCGTGCATCAGCGGGCAGGCGGTGAGCAGCGCGAGTCCCGGCACGGAGGGATCGAGCCTGCCGACGAGTTCGTCGACCGATGTCGCCGGCGGCACGCCGAGAATGGCGTTGCCGCCTGCGCCGAGCACGTTGAACAGGTCGTCCTGTCGCCACATCACGCCCTTCGGCATGCCCGTGGTGCCGCCGGTGTAGAGCAGCAGCAGGTCGTCGCCGCTGCGTCCCCACGGCGGGCGAGTCGCCTCGGCCGAGCCCGCATCCACCACCGACTCGTAGTCGACCGCCCATGGCGGTGCGCCGCTCGACGGGGCGCCGTCGTCGACCCAGTACCACCGGCGCACGCCGGGCAGGCC
>JBJTRF010000088.1:0-8847 GCA_046076025.1 Ilumatobacteraceae bacterium | reverse complement strand
CTACGTCGATCCGCAGCCGCTGCTGGCCCGGCCGCAGGCCCGGACACGGCTCGTCCCCGCCGACGGCCGGCCGGCTCGGCGCCCTGCGGCGGGCATGGGGCGAGGGGCGTGCCCTCCGGCGCATGCGCCCGGGCACGGGGGTGCGGCGTCACTCGCCCGCAGATAGCATCGCCGACGGCCTGCCGACCGGCGGGCCGCACCCACCAACACGGATCCGCCTGCCTGCGGTCGCTTCGGCGCCTTGGCGGAGACGCCGCCAACCGCAGGAGAGGAGTACCACCATGGCTGTCGTCACGATGCGCCAGATGCTGGAAGCGGGAGTGCACTTCGGGCACCAGACCCGCAAGTGGAACCCGAAGATGCGCCGAGTCATCTTCGGCGAGCGCAACGGCATCTACATCATCGACCTCGACCAGACGCTCACCCGCGTCGAGTCGGCCTACCACTTCATCCGCGACCTCGCTGCCAAGGGCGGCACGGTGCTGTTCATCGGCACGAAGAAGCAGGCGCAGGATCCCGTTCGCAGCTATGCCGAGAAGTGCAACATGCCCTTCGTCAACGAGCGCTGGCTCGGCGGCATGCTCACCAACTTCGAGACGATCTCCAAGCGAGTGGACAAGATGAAGGAGTACGAGCGTCAGCGCGTCTCCGGCGAGTTCGACGCGATGCCCAAGAAGGAAGCCCTGCTGTACTCGCGCGAGCTCGAGAAGCTGCAGAAGAACCTCGGCGGCATCCGCGACCTCGCCAAGCGCCCCGACGCGATCTTCGTGCTCGACACCAAGAAGGAGCACATCGCCGTCACCGAGGCCAACAAGCTGGGCATCCCGGTGATCGCCGTCGTCGACACCAATGTGGACCCTGACGTGATCCAGTACCCGATCCCGGGCAACGACGACGCCATCCGCGCCAATGCGCTGATGTGCCACGTCATCGCCGAGGCAGTACTCGAGGGCCGCTTCGTGGCTGGCAAGCGCGGCGGCCAGGCCGCGGCGCCGGTGCGCACGGCCGAGGACGAGGCCGCCTTCTCGGCAGCCCAGTCGGAGGCCCGCCGCCAGGCTGCGGCCGCACAGGCCGAGCGCGATGCGCGACTGGCGGCTTCGAAGCCGGTCGTCGAGATCGAGTCCGACGCTCCCGCAGACGGGGAGGCCTGAGCCATGGCGTTCAGCGCAAAGGACGTGCAAGCCCTCCGCCAGTCGACCGGCGCAGGGATGATGGATGCCAAGAAGGCCCTCGAGGCCAACGACGGCGACATGGAAGCCGCCAAGCAGTGGCTCCGCGAGAAGGGACTCGCCGCCAGCGCCAAGCGCGACGACCGCGAGAACACCCAGGGCGTCGTGGCCCTGCATCTCGAGGGCAATGTCGGTGCCATCGTGAAGCTGAAGTGCGAGACCGACTTCGTGGCGGGCAGCGACCAGTTCAAGGGGTTCGCCGACGAGCTGGCCGCCCTCGTGGCAGCCAAGGGCGAGTCGGCAGTCGCCGAGCGCACCGACAAGCTCGAGGACCTCAAGATCACGCTCAAGGAGAAGATCGAGCTGGGCGACGTCGTGCGCATCGAGGGTGGCCCCGGCAGCGTGCTCGACAGCTACGTGCACGTCCAGGGCGGCCGCGGCGTCAACTGCGTGCTCGTCGAGATGTCGGGCGCCTCGGTCGAGCTGGCCCACGACGTGGCCGTGCACATCGCCTTCGCCCGCCCGAAGTACCTCACCCGCGCCGAGGTGCCCGCCGAGGTGGTCGAGCACGAGCGGGCCACGCTCGAGGCGCTGAGCCGCAACGAGGGCAAGCCCGAGGCTGCGCTCCCGAAGATCGTCGAGGGCCGCATCAACGGCTTCTTCAAGGACGTCGTGCTCCTCGAGCAGCCGTACGCGAAGGACGACAAGCAGTCGGTGCAGCAGGTCATCGGATCGGCGTCGATCGTCCGCTACGCGCAGGTCGAGATCGGCTGACGCGGATGTCATCTCCCCGATGGAAGCGGGTTGTCTTCAAGCCATCGGGTGAGGCACTCGCCGGTACGTCCGGCACCGGCCTCGACGGCGACACCCTGATCTCGACGGCGAAGGAGATCATCGCCGCCCGCGATCTCGGTGTCGACGTCGCCGTCGTGGTGGGCGGCGGCAACTTCTGGCGGGGTCGCCAGGGCGCCATGAAGGGCATGGACGCCACGCAGAGCGACCACATCGGCATGCTCGGCACGGTGATGAACGCGCTGGCCCTCCAGGACGCCCTCGAGCGTGCCGGCCAGGACACGAGGGTGATGAGCGCCATCGAGATGCCGCGCATCGCCGAGCCCTACATCCGCCGCCGGGCGATGCGCCACCTCGAGAAGGGCCGCGTGGTCATCTTCGCCGCCGGCACCGGCAACCCGTTCTTCACCACCGACACCGCCGCCGCCCTGCGGGCCGCCGAGATCGACGCCGAGGCACTGCTGAAGGGCACCCACTCGGGGGTCGACGGCGTGTACGACGCCGATCCCCGCACCGTGCCCACGGCGGCCAAGTACGACGAGGTCAGCTACCTCGAGGTGATGACCAAGGACCTGAAGGTGATGGACGCCACGGCCATCGCCTTCTGCCGCGACAACGCCATCCCGATCGTGGTGTTCGACATGACCGAGCCGGGCACGCTCACCAACATCCTGCGCGGCGGCCGGGTGGGCACCATCGTCCACGGCTGAGACCCTGACGGCAGGCCCTGCAGCCCCGCCGGATGGCCGACCGGGAGCGGGAGGGCCGTCGCAGTGGGTAGATTTGCCCGGTGATCGAAGAGACCGTCCTCGAGGCCATTGACAAGATGGAGAAGGCTGTCGAGCACGTGCAGGGCCAGTTCACGACGGTCCGCACGGGCCGTGCCACCCCGGCGCTGGTCGAGAAGCTGTCGGTCGACTACTACGGGGCCCAGGTGCCGCTGCAGCAGCTCGCCGGGTTCCAGGTGCCGGAGGCCCGCCAGCTGGTGGTGAAGCCGCACGACCGGGGTGCGCTGGCCGCCATCGAGAAGGCCATCCGCGACAGCGACCTCGGAGTCAATCCGTCCAACGACGGCGTCGTCATCCGGCTGAACTTCCCGCCCCTGACCGAGGAGCGGCGCAAGGAGTACGTGAAGGTCGTCAAGCACATGGCCGAGGACGGCCGCGTGGCCGTGCGCAACCTGCGCCGCGATGCCCGCAAGCAGCTCGAGGCGGCCGAGAAGAACGGCGACATCTCAGCCGACGAACTCGAGCGCGCCGAGAAGGAACTCGACAAGCTGACCCACGACCACGTCGACCAGATCGACAAGGCACTCGGCCGCAAAGAGCACGAGCTGCTCGAGGTCTGAGGCGTCACGCCGGAGGGAGGGCACATGAGCGACGACAGCTGGAAGCGGGGAAGCGACGACGACTTCGGCGCGCCGCTCTTCGGCGACGACAGCGTCGAGGGCCTCACGTTCGGCGACGGCGAGTCCGAGCCGATGCCGCACTGGACGGCGCCGCCCACCGGCGAGGTGCCGGCCACGCTGGCATCGGCCGGCAGCGATGACGATGCGGAGGTCGATGTCTGGTCGTCGTTCGCCGGACAGGCCCCTTCCTGGAGCGACAGCGACGGCGGCCGCAGCCTCGACGATCTCGACGACCTGGCCCCGGCCTTCGACGACGGCGGCACGCCGAGCTCGGGCCTGTTCGACGAGGTGCCGCCTCGGCGCCCGGCAGGTGGCAGCGGCTCGGCGTCGCGGTTCGACGAGTTCGGCGACGACTTCAGCGACCCCACCGGATACGAATCCGGCGGCGGCCGAGACCAGGTCGACCGGGACGACATCGATCGGGACGACATAGATCGCGACGACATCGACCGCAACGACAGCGACAGGGGTCGGCGGCCGGCGGCGATGCCGCTGGGCTCGCGGCGTGGTTCTCGGCCGGCCGAGCCCGCTGCCGACAGGGGCCGCCGCGGCTCGCGCATCCAGATCGGCACCGATCCCACCGACGGGGTCGAGCGCGACCGCTCGTCGGGCTATCCGCCCGGCCCCGACGGACCCCTCCGCAGCCGCCCGCAGCGCAGCGGCCCCAATCCGCGCCCGCCGGGCGCCGTTCCCGGCCGTATGTCGCCCACCCGCCCGGGGGCGCGACCCGGCGCACGGCCAGGCGGCCGACCCGCCGGATCGAGCCGTCGCGGGGCGCCGCCGGCCACCGGCACCAAGGGGCGTGACATGCCGACAGCGGTGGCCGTGGGCGTGGCCATCGCCGCCGTGTTCCTCGCCGCCCTGAAGTTCAGCCCGTGGGCCGTGGCCGTCATCATCATCGTGGTGCTGGGCCTCGGTGCCGTGGAGTTCCTCGACCGCGTGGCCGACCGCGGCTATCTGCCGGCGAAGGCGCCGGGCATCGTCGCCTGCGTGGCGGCACCGGTCGCGGTCTACCACTACGGCATCGACAGCCTTCCGCTGGTGGTGTTCCTCGCCCTCACCGCGATGGCTGTCACCTTCATCGGTGCCAGCAGCCTCGAGAGCAACCCGATGCCCAATATGGCGATCACCGCGCTGGGTGTCACCTGGATCGGCGTGCTCGGCTCGTTCGGCACGGGCCTGCTCGAGTTCGGTCGCACGGCCGGGGCCACCACTATCGGCACCGACACCCTCTGCCTGCTGGCGATCGCCGTGGTCGCCAACGACGTCGGCGCCCTGTTCGTCGGCAGCGCCGTCGGCCGCACCCCGCTGCGTCCGTGGATCTCGCCCAACAAGAGCGTCGAGGGATTCGTCGGCGGCACGGTGCTGACGCTCGGAGCGATGTTCCTCGTCAACGTCTCAGCGATCTCCACCACCTGGAACAGCCTCCCCGAACTGCTGCTGCTCGGCGTCGTGGTGGCACTCGCCGCGCCGCTCGGCGACCTCACCGAGAGCATGTTCAAGCGCAATCTCGACGTGAAGGACTTCGGCACCATCATCAAGGGCCACGGCGGCATCCTTGACCGCTTCGACGGGTTCCTGTTCACGCTGCCGGCGGTGTACTTCCTCCTCGTCGCCCTCGAGCCCTGGGCCAGTTAGGCGACCCGCCGAAACCGCCAGCACCGCGGTGCGCCGGGCGGGGTCGGCTGCGAGAATGAGGTCACCATGACGGAGATCAGCGTCGCCATCGCGGGCTCCTCCGGCTCGATCGGCACGCAGGCGCTCGACGTCGTGCGAGCCGAGCCGGGGCGGTACCGGGTCGCCGGGCTCGGCGTCGCCTCCTCCGTCGACCTGCTCATCGAGCAGGCCCGCGAGTTCCGGCCCGGCGTCGTGGCCGTTGCCGATGCCTCCCGGCGGGCCGAGGTTGCGGCAGCACTGCCCTTTGCCACGGTCGTCGCCGACCTCGCCGACCTTGCCGACACCGCCGACGTGGTGGTGAATGCCGTCGTCGGATTTGCCGGCCTCGCCGTCACCGTGCGCGCCCTGCGGGGCGGGCGCCGGCTGGCCCTTGCCAACAAGGAGAGCCTCATCGCCGCAGGGCCGGTGGTGCAGCCGCTGCGGTCGGTGCCCGGCGCCGAGATCGTCCCCGTCGACAGCGAGCACTGCGCCCTCCACCAGTGCCTCCGGTCGTCGTCGCGGCCCGATGTCGAGGTGTCGCGGCTCGTGCTGACGGCGAGCGGCGGCCCGTTCCGCGGCCGCAGCGCCGCCGACCTGGCAGATGTGACGGTCGACGAGGCGCTCGCACATCCCACGTGGAAGATGGGCCCGAAGATCACCATCGACTCGAGCACGCTGATGAACAAGGGGCTCGAGGTGATCGAGGCCCACGAGTTGTTCGGCACCCCGTACGACGATATCGAGGTCGTCGTGCACCCGCAGAGCGTCGTGCACTCGATGGTCGAGTTCACGGACGGCAGCACCATCGCCCAGCTCAGCCTGCCCGACATGCGCCTGCCGATCGGCTACGCGCTGGCGTACCCCGAGCGGATCTCGACGCCGTTCGGGCGCATCGACTGGACGTCGCTGGCCCGCCTCGACTTCGCCCTGCCCGACACCGACGCCTTTCGATGCCTCGACCTGGCATACGCCGCCGGCCGTATCGGGGGCACGGCGCCCGCATGGCTGAGCGCCGCCAACGAGGTCGCCGTCGAGGCGTTCCTCGCCGGCCGCATCCGGTGGAGCCAGATCGCCGAGTCGAATGAGCGCGTGCTCGACAAGCACGAGTTCGATGCGGGCACGTCAGTCGAGTCGGTGGTCGCCGCCGATGCCCGAGCCCGCGAGATCGCGATGGAGGTACTGGCCTGATGTCGGATTCACGAGTCGAACGTCTCTCGAACGAGGTGGTGTCGGGCGGTTCGCACCGGCCCGACGATCCGCCCGCCGCGCCCACGCGGTCCGCGGTCGTCATCGGCACGCTGGCCTGGGTGCTGCTGCTCGGGTCGCTGTGGGTGTCGAGCCCGTGGATGCTGGTCTTCGTTGCCGGCCTCGCGGCGTCGATCATGCTGCACGAACTGGGCCACTTCTGGACGGCGCGCCGCAGCGGCATGAAGGCGACGCAGTTCTTCCTCGGCTTCGGACCACGGATCTGGAGCATTCACCGCAACGGCGTCGAGTACGGCGTGCGTGCGGTGCCGCTCGGCGGCTTCGTGCGCATCATCTGCATGACAAACCTCGACGAGGTGCCGGCCGACGACGAGCCGCGTACGTACCGGCAGGCCACCTACGCACGACGCATGTGGGTGATCACGGCAGGCTCGGTGATGCACCTCATCATCGCCATCACCACCATCGTCGGCGTCTACGCCGTATGGGGACGGGTGGAGGAGACGGGCCAGGTCACCGTGTCGGGCGTCGACGACGACACGCCGGCCGCCGCAGCGGGCTTCCTCGCCGACGACGTCGTCTTGGCGGTCGACGGGCACTCGGTCGCCACGTCGGCCGACTTCCGGTCGTTGCTCGCCGGTCTCGACCCCGGCACGACCCACCGCTTCGACGTGCAGCGCGGCGACGATGTCATCGAATTGAGCGCCACGCTCACGACCCATCCGGCCGACCTGGCCGCGGACCCGCCCGTCGACGACCCGCGGGGGTACCTCGGCGTGAGTTCGTGGTCGGTCGACCGCGTGCCCCAGGGCGCCGGCGATGTCCTCGTCGAGGGGCCGCGCGACCTCGTGGTGGGTGTCGGCCAGGCGGTGGTCGGCGTGGCAAAGGTGATCAATCCCGTGAACGTCTGGGGACACCTCGTGGGATCCAACGATGATCTCTCGTCGCGGCCCGGCACCATCGTCGGGGCGACGCGTATCAGCGAGCGGGCCGGCGAGTTCGACGGCTGGGCAGGCGTGCTGTCGCTGCTGGCCGCCGTCAACGTCTCGGTCGGCGTGTTCAACATGTTCCCCCTGCTGCCGCTCGACGGCGGGCATGCGGCGATCGCAACCTACGAGCGACTCCGCTCGCGTCGCGGCCAGCGCTACCGGGCCGACATCTCGAAGCTGATGCCAGTCGCGGCCGTCTGCATCGCCCTGCTGGCGTTCATGTTCCTCACCGGCCTGTATCTCGACACCCTCCAGTTCTGAGCGGTGCCGATGCGGGGGAGTCATGATCCGGAAGGTGCCGATGGCACACTGGACGCTGTGAGGTACCCGCGTCGCCACACCCGCACCATCCATGTCGGCAAGGTGCCCGTCGGCGGCGGCACGCCGATTTCGGTGCAGTCGATGACCATCACCAAGACGGCGGATGTCGAGGGGACGCTCCAGCAGATCTACGCCCTCGCTGCCGCCGGCTGCGACATCGTGCGGTGCACCTGCAACGAGCAGGAGGCGGCCGAGGGCCTCGCCCAGATCGTGCCGCGCTCGCCGATCCCGGTCATCGCCGACATCCACCACCAGTACCGGATGGCGCTGGCGGCGATGGAGGCAGGCGTGCACGGACTGCGCCTCAACCCCGGCAACATCCGCAGGCCCGAGCACATCAAGGCCGAGGCTGCCGAGGCCAAGTCGCGGGGCCTGCCGATCCGCATCGGGGTCAACGGCGGCTCGCTCGACCCGACGCTGTACGACAAGCACGGCGGCGTCACGCCCGAGGCGATGGTCGAGAGCGCGATGCAGGAGATCGCGTACTTCGAGGAGGTCGACTTCCACGACTACAAGATCAGCGTGAAGGCGTCGAACGTGCCGCTGATGGTCGAGGCCTATCGGCAGCTCAGCGAGGCCACCGATGCGCCGCTGCACCTCGGCGTCACCGAGGCGGGTCCGCCGCCGGCCGGCCTCGTGAAGGCCACGGCCGGCATCGCCACGCTGCTCATGGAGGGCATCGGCGACACCATCCGCTACAGCCTCACCGCAGATCCCGTCGAGGAGGCGCGGGCCGGCCGACAGCTGCTCGAGGCGCTCGGGCTGCGCGAGCGCAAGAACGTCGATCTCATCGCCTGCCCCAGCTGCGGTCGCGCCGAGGTCGACGTGATCGACGTGGCAAACAGGGCGATGCAGGCATTCGGCGACCGCAAGCTGCCGCTGCAGGTGGCCGTGATGGGCTGTGTCGTGAACGGGCCCGGCGAGGCGCGCGAGGCCGATCTGGGCATCGCCGCCGGCAACAAGCGCGGCCACCTCTTCGTGAAGGGGCGCAACGTGGCGGTGGTGCCCGAGTCGGAGATGGTGGAGGCGCTCGTCGACTGGGCGACGTTCATCCATGAGCACGGTGTCGATGCCGCACTCGCTCGCGTCGACACCACGATTGCCGAACGCGAGGCCGCACGCGACCGCTCGGCTCTACTCGACGAAAAAGGTGACGACGCCAACCGCTCGTCCGAGAAAATCGTCGAGATTCGAAAGACACTCGACGGCTGAGGCCGTCGCGCTACGGCGCGGTGGTGGACGGGGCAACCGTCGAAGTAGTCGCGACCGTGGTCGTCGGCGCGACGGTGGTGGTCGTGGTCGTCGT
>JBJTRF010000087.1:0-29215 GCA_046076025.1 Ilumatobacteraceae bacterium | reverse complement strand
CCCGAGACGCTCGGCGAGTTCTACGGCGTCAACGTGCGCGTGCTGCGCGAACCCGACGGCACGATCGTCGTGGTGCCCAGCAGGGACAGCCGCCCGTCATGATCCAGGTCGACGGCTGATGCCGTCCACGTTCGTGCTCGGTGGTGCCAGGAGCGGCAAGAGCAGCTTCGTCGAACGGCGCGCCGCCGCGCACTCTGCGTCGACGGCATTCATTGCCACGGCACTGCCGATCGACGATGAGATGTCGCAGCGCATCGACGCTCATCGGGCATCGAGGCCGCCGCACTGGCATACGGTCGAGGAGCCGCTGCTCGTCGCCGACGCAGTTGCGTCTGCGGCAGCATTCGACGTGGTCGTCGTCGACTGCCTCACCGTGTGGCTGGGGAATGCGCTCCACGAGGGATGGGATGGGGCCCGGGTCGACCGAGAAGCGCGACTGCTGGCAGATCTCCTCCGAGCAACCTCGGCGCACGCGTACATCGTGTCGAACGACGTCGGGCTCGGCATCGTCCCTGCCGACGCGACGTCGCGGTCGTATCGCGACCTGCTCGGCAGGGTGAACTCGACTGTCGCCGCAGCGTGCGGGCGCACCCTCTTCTTCGCAGCCGGTCGTGCCATCGAACTGTGCGATCCGTCGGAGCTGTCGTGATCGACCGGATTCGGCACCTTCCGGTGGCGGTGGCGTTCCTCACGCGAGTGCCGGTGCGGCACGGTGCGATCACGTCGTGGGGGCATGTGGCGGCATGGTTCGCAGTGGCCGGACTCGTTCCCGGCTCGATCGCCGCAGCGGTGTATGCGGGGGCACTGCTGCTGCTCGCTCCGCTGCCGTCGGCGGTGCTTGGAGTAGGTGCGGGAATCGCCGTCACGGGCGCCTTCCACCACGACGGCCTCGCGGACAGCATGGACGGGCTGGTGGGCGGGTGGACGCGCGAGCAGCGCCTCGAGATCCTGAAGGACTCGCGGCATGGCACGTACGGCGTGATGGTGCTGGTTGTGCAGGTGGCGGCGCAGGTGTCGCTCGTGTCGTCGATGGGTGCCGGTGATGCCGCGGTTGCACTGGTCGCCGCCCATGTGCTGGCGCGCGCCGCATCGGTCGTGCTCACCCAGATGGGCGAGAGCGCATCAGACGGCCTCGGCGGCCATTACGTCCGCGACGTGACGGGTGCCGACGCGGTGCTTGCCGTGGCATCGGGCGTGCTGCTGTGCGCGCCGCTGCTCGGGCCGTGGCTCGCAGTTGTGCTGCCGGCTGCGCTGGCGGGGGCACTGCTGTTCGGCTGGTGGGCGATGCGCAAGATCGGAGGCCTCGTGGGCGACGTGCTCGGTGGTGCCGAGCAGGTGGCCGAGACGGCGGTGCTGGCGTGCTGCGCGGCCATCGCCGGCGGGGGAGCGATCGCGTGGTGGATGTAGCCAGTCTCCTCTCGCGGGTCGACGGCGTGCTCTTCGACGTCGGCAACACGCTCGTCGAGCAGGCATCGCCAGGCACACCAGTGGCAGATCTCGTCGCCGTGCCGCTGCGCGGTGCCGCGGAGGCCGTTGCGGCGTTGGCCGGACGCGTGCCGATCGGTGTCGTGTCGAACACGACGGTGATGACCGCCGCCGATCTTCGCCGCCTGCTCGCCCCGCTCGGGTGGACGCAGCACTTCGATTGCATTGTCGCCACCGCCGAGCTGGGCATCCACAAGCCGTCGCCGGAGCCCCTGATCGCCGGAGCGCAGCAGCTCGGCGTGCCGCCGCAGCGCTGCCTCTACATCGGCGATGCCGAGATCGACCGCGTTGCTGCCGACGCAGCCGGGATGCAGTTCTGCGCTGCCGGTCCCAACCTGTTGCGGGCGATTGACCGCTGGACGCGCGGTATGACCGAGATCGAGCGGAGCATCGCCATGCCGGGAGTCCCCGATGTCGATGCCGGTGTGCAGTGCGAGCGGCGGCTTGCCGCGCTCGCGAAGCCGCCCGGCTCGTTCGGGCGGCTCGAGTCCGTGCTGGCGCGGCTGGCTGCGGCCCAGGGTCGTGCACTCCCGACCGTCGACCCGGCGGCCGCCGTGGTGTTCGTCGGCGACCACGGACACGCTGACGACGACTACGTCACGCCGTGGCCGAGGGCGATCAGCCGCCAGGTCGCCGGCCTGCTGGCCGACGGCCGTGCTGCCGGCTCGGCGTTCGCCGCAGCGGCAGCGGTGCACCTCGAGGTGGTCGACGTGGGGATCGCAACGGGAGCAACACCGCCCGGGGTGCGCCACGAGCGCGTGGCCGACGGCACGGCCAATCTGCGGGTCGGCCCGGCCCTCGACGACCGGCAGGCCAGGGCGGCACTCGAGGCCGGTGCGGCGTCAGCGATGCGCCTCGTCGGCGGCGGGACGAGGGCGCTGTGCGTCGGCGAGGTGGGCATCGGCAACACCACGGTGGCATCGATCATCGCCTGCTGGGCGACGGGACTCGATGCCGATGATGCCACGGGCCCGGGCGCCGGCGTGCCGCCCGATGCGCTCGCCCGCAAGCGGGAGGTCGTCCGTGTCGTGGCAGGGTCGCTCGACGGCGTGAGCGACCCGGTTGCTGTGCTCTGTCGCGCCGGCGGCCTTGAGGTTGCGGCGATGGCGGGCTCGATGCTGGCATGCGCCTCGCTGCAGGTGCCGGTGATCGTCGACGGTGTCACGGCACTGGCGGCTGCGGCCATCGCGCGGGCGATCGAGCCGTCAGTGGTGCAGTTCCTGGTGGCGTCCCATTCGTCGGCCGAGCCGGCTAGCGCCGCACTGCTGGAGTTGCTCGGCCTCGATCCGATCCTCGACCTCGGGCTGCATGTCGGCGAGTCGACCGGCGCGTTGCTGTGCGTGCCGATCTTGCGAGCGGCGTGCGCTGCGCTGGCGTCGATGGCGGTGCTCGACGACCTCGCCGACTGAGTGGTCAGCCGATTCTCAGCACCCACACCGGCGTGTCGTCCGGCCTGACGGGAAGGGTGAGGCGGTCACCGGCGCGCTCGACGCGGGCTCCGGTGGAGAGCAGGTGCACCTCGCCTGGCGGCAGTCCCTCAATCGTCACCGATGCGGTGTCAGGGCGGCCGCAGACCATCGCGTAGACGATGCCCTCGCGGTCGCGGGTGAGCCTGACCTCGTCGCCGCCGTCAGTGGCGAGGCGCGATTGGTCGTGGGGCCGGGTGCCGTAGATGGCCGCGCCGTTGACGGAGAGCCACTGGCCGAGGGCGAGTACGCGCACCTGCTGCGCCCACGGGATGTAGCCGCCGGGCATCGGGCCGAGGTTGAGCAGCAGGTTGCCGCCGTCGGCGACGACATCGACGAGAAGGCGCACGAGGTCGGGGATCGCGATGTACGAGCGCTCGTCCTCGAACTGCATGTAGCCGAAACTGGTGCCGATGCCGCGGCACACCTCGAACTTGTGGTCCTTCACCATCGGGGTGGTCGTGTACTCGGGGGTGACGAAGTCGGCGTGCGCTCGACCGCCGATGACGCCAAGCACATCCCATCGGTCGTTCACTACGCCATCGGGATTGCCGTTGTAGAACTCGGAGATCACCGTTGCGGCACCGTTGCCGAATCCCGGATAGCCGATGTCGTTCCAGAGCACATCGGGCTGGTACCGAGCGATGAGCTCGCGCCAGTGGCCGTCGGCGTACTCGCGGTATGCGTCGTCCTGGGGAATTGCCGCGAAGAGCGTCGCCCAGTTGCGGATGCCGAGTCCCTGGAACGTCCAGTCGATGCCGCCCGAGTAGTAGACCCCGAAGCGCATCCCGGCAGCTCGTGCAGCGGTCGCGCACTCGCCGACGAGGTCGCGGCGCGACTGCCATCGCTCGCCGTGGGCGGGGTTCTGCGCCGCCGATGGCCACAGCAGCACGCCGTCGTGGTGCTTGGTGACGAACACGCAGTAGCGGGCACCGGAGCCCGCGAACAGCGACTGCCACTGGCCCGGCTGCCAGTCGGCCGACTGCTCGAGGAAGGTGTCGACGAAGGTCGAGTAGTCGGGCGATCCGAGCACTGATGCGTGGTACTCGGCAGCGGGCGAGCCGTCGATGGCGGCCGAGTTCTGATACCACTCGGCGTACGGCGACTTGGCGAACGCCGCCTCTTCGCCCTCTTCGCGGGCCAGGGTGAACGGATCTGGCACCCGTGGGGCGAACGACGGCACCGAGCCGACCGTCCAGTGCACGAACAGCCCGAACTTCGCGTCGTCGTACCAGTCCGGCAGCGGATGCGTGCGCAGCGACTCGAATGTCGGCTCGTAGGTCATGTGGTGCTCCTGTGCTGGGCAAGGACGTCGGCAACCGTGGCGAGCAGTTGCTCGGCGCTGGCTCCGGGCGTGATCACGGCGGCGATGCCGGCAGATTCGAGCAGCGGAAGGTCGGCATCGGGCACGATGCCACCCACGACGACCGGAATGTCGGCACCGCGCAGGCGCAACAGGTCGACGACCAGCGGCGCAAGGGTGAGGTGCGCCCCGGACAGCATCGACAGGCCGACGAGGTCGACGTCCTCGTCGACTGCTGCCGCGGCGACGGTCTCCGGAGTCTGGAACAGGCCGGTGTAGATGACCTCATGGCCGGCATCGCGCAGCAGTCGCGCCACCACCTTGATACCCCGGTCATGCCCGTCAAGCCCGACCTTCGCCACGAGAATGCGGGCACTCATATCGTCGGCACCTCGACATGGCGGCCGAAGATCTCGCCAAGTGCCGACATCATCTCGCCGAGCGTGGTGTACGCGGCGGCGGCATTGATGAGAGCCGGCATCAGGTTCACCGTGGGGTCGCCGGCGGCGGTCCGCAGCCGTTCGAGCGCGGTGTCGACGGCACTGCCGTCTCGCGATGAGCGAACACTGGCAAGCCGTTGCAGCTGCCGGCGCTCGTCGTCGCCGGTGATGCGCAGCAGCGGTGGCTGGTCGTCGTCGTTGCCCTCCGTGAACCGGTTGACGCCCACCATGATTCGACGACCGTCGTTCAGCGATCGCTCGAACTCGAACGCGCTGTCGGCGATGCGTCCCTGGAACCAGTTCTCCTCGATGCCGTGGATCACGCCCTCGAGCATCGAGCCGTCTCCCAAGTCGTCGATGTGGGCGAGGAGCGACAGCGCTTCCTGCTCGATGAGGTCGGTACGCGATTCGACGAAGTGCGAGCCGCCGAGCGGATCGGCGACATGGGCCACGTTGGTCTCGAAGGCGATCACCTGTTGGGTGCGCAGCGCGATGCGCGCCGCTCGCTCGGTGGGCAGCGCGAGTGCCTCGTCCATCGAGTTGGTGTGCAGGCTCTGGGTGCCGCCGAGCACCGCTGCCAGCGCCTCGATGGCGGTGCGCACGATGTTCACCTCCGGCTGCTGGGCGGTCAGCGAGACTCCTGCGGTCTGTGTGTGGAAGCGCAGTTGCATCGACCTTTCCAGTGCTGCGCCATAGCGGTCGCGCATCCAACGCGCCCAGATGCGTCGTGCTGCCCGATACTTGGCGACCTCCTCGAAGAAGTCGATCTGGGCATTGAAGAAGAAGCTCAGCCGAGGAGCGAATACATCGACGGGAAGCCTGGCCTGCAGCGCCAGCTCCACGTAGGCGAACCCGTTGGCCAGCGTGAAGGCGAGCTCCTCGGCGGCGGTGCTGCCCGCCTCGCGAATGTGGTAGCCGCTGATGCTGATGCTGTGCCACCTCGGCATCTCTGCGGCGGCGAAGGCGATGGTGTCGCGCACGAGCCGCATCGATGGCCGGGGTGGAAAGACGAACTCCTTCTGCGCCTGGTACTCCTTGAGGATGTCGTTCTGCAGCGTGCCGCCGAGGCGGGAGCGGTGCACGCCCGACTTCTCGGCCTGTGCCACGAACATGGCCAGCACGGGCGCGGCAGGAGAGTTCACGGTCATCGACGTGGTGATTGCTCCGAGGTCGATGCCGGAGAACAGGTCTTCCATGTCGGCGAGCGAGTCGATGGCGACGCCGCACCGCCCAACCTCGCCGAGCGACATCGGGTGGTCGCTGTCGAGTCCCAGCAGCGTCGGCATGTCGAATGCGGTTGAGAGCCCGTCGCCGCCGGCGCGGATGATCTCCTTGAACCGCAGGTTGGTGTCGTCGGCGGTGCCGAAGCCGGCGAACATCCGCATCGTCCAGAGTTTCGACCGGTACATCGAGGCGTGAATGCCGCGGGTGTAGGGAAACTGGCCGGGATACTCGCCGTCGTCGGGCCCGTACACCGGGTTGAGCGGCACGCCGGACAGGGTTGAGAAGTCGGCGGCGCGATGGGCCGAGGCGCCGAATGCCGCCTCCCACGCCTCGCGGTTGGATGCCACGCAGCAATGGTAGGTCAGTCGCTGTCGCCCTCGTCACCAGCAGGCGAGTCGTACCCGGCGGCTGCCAGACGTGCGAGGAGCTCATCGCGCGGGCTCTGACCCGGGGCGCGGGCCTTGTCTGCGGCGACCCGCCATCCGAGGCGTGACGAGTAGACCAGCGGCGCCTCGCGCACCCGCCCGTAGCCGACCTCGACCACGTCGGCGAACAGCAGTCGGTGGTCGCGCATCGGAGTCGTGTCGAAGATTCGGGCATGCACCCACGCAAGACAGTCGGGCACGACGGGATGCCCGTGCTCGTTGCTGAGGTACTCCGGGGCGATGTAGTGGAACCGGCGGCCGGGGTACGAGAAGTACTGGCCGATGTGCACCTGGTCGCCAGCGAGGAATGAGACCGTGAACTCGCCGCTGGCGACCATCAGCGGATAGGTGTCGTGCTTGGGCGAGACGCTGGCCATGATGACGGGCTCCTCGAACGACACCTGGCACACCCAGTGCGACGTGTAGGCCCGGGTGATGCCGCCGTGGGTGGCGGCCACGACCTCGACGCCCTTTGCTGCCTGGCCGAGGGCTCGCTTCACGGCGGGATCGATCATGGACCTCTTGTAGTCGGCGTGAGGCGATGTGCACGAGTCGAGCGCCGGTGCGGCCATTCAACGCGCGTCGTCACGACATGTGACGGCCGCACGCGCGCCCAGCGGCACTGTCGTCACTCGACTCACTTCCTTACCGTCGCCACCAGCACGGGCCGAATTCCCGAGGAGGCAACAGATGAGTGAGACGATCGACGACGCGGGGCCGATGAGGCTCGGGCTGCTGGTGCTGTCGCTCGCGGCCGTGGTCGCAGCGGCAGTCAGCGCAGTGGCCGTTGACGCTCCCTCGGCGCGGGCACTGCCAGCCGAGATGAGCGCTGCGGTGGGAATCCCGGCGCGGGTCGAACTCGATGTGCTCGACAGCAGCTGCGACAACACGGGCTCCACCGTCGAGGTGAGTGGGTCGATGTCGGTGCTCGGCCAGTCGGTCCGAATCGTGCTGCGAAACAACGTGAAAGGCACCCACACCGCCACGATCGTCGACGAGCTCAGCGTCGAGGTGGCGCCGATGGACGACAGCGTCGAGTTCCCGAAGCAGCCGGTTCGCGGCGGGGTCGGCGGCAACCCGTGGATCTCGGTGCAGTTCGAGTCGGGCGGGACAGCGCTGACATCGCCGATCATCGTCGGTCGATGCGTGCAGGGGGCGTCGATGCATGTCCGGCGCGACCTGATGCTGCCGACCGACATGGCGCTCTTCCTGACGACGCTCGACTGCTCGAACAAGGGCTCGTCGCTGTCGATTGACGCATCGAGCGGCCATGCCGGCCTCGATGCGGTCCTCCTCTTCGACAACAACATCAACAAGGTGGTGCATCGACGTCGGGCGGCGGCAGAGGCCACGGTGTCGCTCGCTGGCGACCACACCGTGCGCAAGGGCGGCCGCTTCGAGGGAGCCGGGGGCAACCCGCTCGTGTCGACCCAGTTCGTCGACAGCGAGGGCGCTGCGCTCGGGTCGGAGACATCGCTGGGGCGCTGCAACCGACTCGGTGCCTGACCGCATGCCGTCCCCACAGCTTGTCCACAGGTAGCCGGCGGGACTGGAGACCGGCTGCACAGTCGCAAAACGGCTGCTCGGTCGGCGATACTTGGCGACTGAATGACCGCGCTTGCCACCGCTTCGGCGGCCACGCTCGGCCGTCCGGTCTATCGCCGTCAGGGCAACCGTGGCGTGCCCTACCTGCCAGGCCTCGACGGCCTGCGCGCCATCGCGGTCGTGGCCGTGCTGGTGTACCACGCCAACCACTCGTGGCTGGGCGGGGGATTCCTCGGCGTCGAGGTGTTCTTCGTCATCTCCGGCTACCTCATCACCCTGCTCATCATCACCGAGCACGAGCGCACCAGGAAGATCGACCTTCGCGCCTTCTGGGTTCGCCGGGCGCGGCGCCTGCTGCCGGCACTCTTCGTGCTGCTGCTGGTATTGACGCTCTACATGTCGCTGTTCGAGCGGCGGCCACTCGGCAACACGAGAGGCGACATCATCGCCGGGCTCGCCTATGGCAGTAACTGGTACCAGTTGTGGGCCGGCCAGGGCTACACCAACTTCGAGTCCTTCGCCCCGCTGCGGCACCTGTGGAGCCTGGCGGTAGAGGAGCAGTTCTACCTGGTGTGGCCGCTCGTGATGGTGGCGCTGCTGTCGCGGGGCCGCAAGCACCTGCCGCGGGTGGGCCTGTGGCTGTTCGGCATGTCGGTGGTGGTGTCCGTGGCCGTCGGCGTGCTCTTCGTCAGCGGCGACATCGAGTCGGAGTGCGAGTCGTCGATGCGTGGCTACTGGCAGATCCTCGGTCGATGCGTCAGCATCAACGAGACGCTCTACCTCAGCACGATCGCCCGTTCGTCGGGTCTGCTGCTCGGGGCGGCATTTGCCATGGTGTGGCGTCCGCAGACGATCCAGCGCAGCAAGTTGCGATATCGCGGGGCGCTGCTCGACAAGATTGCCGCAGCGGCGCTCGGCGTGCTGCTGCTCGTGATGGCCGTGTCGTCGCTCACCGAGCCGGCGAAGGACTCGCTGTTCGGCATCCGGTATGACGCCTTCGTATTCCGCGGCGGTTTCTTCCTCGTCGGCATCCTGACGCTGTGCACCATTGCCGCCGCGACGCACCGCGACTCGCAGGTGGGGCGCATCCTCGGCATCAGGCCGCTGAGGTGGATCGGCACGCGCAGCTATGGGCTCTACCTGTTCCACTGGCCGGTGTACCAGGTGATCCGCGAACCCGGCCAGCAGCTGTCGGTGGCGCAGGCGGTGCTCGCCGCGGCGATCACGCTTCCGCTCACCGAGTTGAGCTATCAGCTCGTCGAGATGCCGATCCGCAAGCAGGGTGCCATCAACGACGCCAACCGTCGCCGCCGGTCGACAGGCTGGACAGCATCGCGGGTGCGGCCCGCGCCGCCGCCGGTGCGCAATGTGCTGGTCACGCTGGCGGTCACGTTCGCGGTCGGGTTCGCCGGGCTCAACGTGGCCACCGCCGAGATGCTCTGCGTCGGCGAGGTGGCCTGCTCGCTCGACGGTGCCGCCGGCGACGAGTCAGAGGGCGACGCGCTTGCAGTTGTCACGGTGCCCGTTCGACCACCACGGTGGCCCCTGCCCCTGACACCACGGTTCGCAACGCTGATTCGACGACGACGACGTCGACGACCACCACCGTGCCGCTGCTGGCGGGCACGGTGTACGCCGTCGGCGAGTCGGTGATGCTCGGCGCGAAGTACGCCCTCGAAGATGGCGGCATCGTCGTCGATGCCGCAAAGAGCCGCCAGGGCACGGCGATTGCCGAACTCGTCGAGGACATGCGCGCCCAGGGGATCATCGAGAACGTCATCGTCATCCAGACGGGAACGAACGGCCCTGTCAGCAAGGAGACGTTCGACCGCATCATGAAGGTCCTGCCGGCGTCGACCACGCCGCTCGTCGTGTTCCTCACCGTCCGTGCCCCGCGCTGGTGGATCGACGACAACAATGCGCTGATCAGGGCCCTTCCCGACCGCTACCCGAACGTGCGGGTGCTCGACTGGGAGGTCGAGTCCGACGCGATCGAGGGCGAACTCAGCCGGAGCGACGGCGGCATCCACCTCGCCACCAGGGCGGCGATGCAGTACTACGCCAACCTCATCTTCGACGCCATCGAGCGGCCCGAGCTGAAGGTGGAGTAGCCGCCCCGGGCGCAACCGGGGCCCCCGTGGCGCATACTTGCAGCCATGTCCATCGCACGCGGCGCCACCGGCGGCCTGTCGCGCGTGCCGTACCTGCCTGGCATCGACGGCCTTCGGGCCATCGCCGTGCTGGCGGTCGTGGTGTATCACGCCAATCACGACTGGCTGCCCGGCGGGTACCTGGGCGTCGAGGTCTTCTTCGTCATCTCCGGCTACCTCATCACGCTGCTGCTGCTCGGAGAGCACGAGCGAACGCGGCGAATCGACATCCAGGGCTTCTGGATCCGAAGGGTGCGGCGTCTACTGCCAGCGCTCGTGCTGATGATGGCGATCATCGCCGTGTACCTTGCGGCGTTCCACCCGGCAGCCCGCGAGCAGTCGCTCAACGACTTCATCGCCGGGCTGCTGTACTCGAGCAACTGGTACCAGCTGCTCGTCGGCCAGGGATACGGCGCCGGCGAGGCCTTCGTGCCGATGCGCCACCTCTGGAGCCTGGCCGTCGAAGAGCAGTTCTACCTGGTGTGGCCGGCTGTCATGGTGGTGGTGCTCGGCAGGCGGCGGTACCTGCCCGATCTCGCCAAGCGGTTCTTCCTCGTCGCCCTGGTGCTCACCGTGGCCATGGGCCTGCTGTACCGGCCGGGTGTGGTGCCCGCGTGCGGCGGCGAGTCGACGAACGGACTCGTGACGGTGCTCGGCCGGTGCATCAACGTGAACGAGTTCCTCTATCTCGGATCGATCTCACGGGCCGGCGGGCTGCTGCTCGGTGCCGGTTTCGCCTTGGTGTGGCGACCGGCGGCGATCATGCGCGGCGCCATGCGCGACGGTGGGGCAGCGCTCGGCGTGGTGGCACTGCTGGCCCTCGGGGGTCTCGGCTGGCTCGCTGCGACCATGCACCTCATCGAGCAGGGCGTGTACAACGCCTGGCTCTTCCGCGGCGGGTTCCTTGCCACAGGGGTGCTCACGCTCGTGGTCATTGCGGCGGTCACGCACCAGCGGTCCTTTGCCGGCCCGGTGCTGGGCAATCCGGTGCTTCGCTGGCTGGGCACGCGCAGCTACGGCTTCTACCTCTTCCATTGGCCGATCTTCCAGATGTTCCGCAAGCAGGCTGACATCGGGCTCTCGCCCTCGCAGTTCGCGGCTGCGACGGCAATCTCGATCGTCGTCGCCGAACTGAGCTTCCGCCTCGTCGAGATGCCGATCCGCCAGGGACGATTCGGGGCCGTGGCGTCGGCATGGCGCCGGGATCCGTCGTCGCTGGTCACCATCGGCAGCGTGCTGGCGGTGGTGCTGCTGGCCGTCGGAAGCCTGGCGGTTGCCGACCCGTCGTGCGTCGGAGCGCAGGCATGCGCGCAGGAGGCCAACGAGCAGTCTTCCCAGGGTGGGACGGGCGGCGCGACGGTGCCCGGCGGTGCCACGACCACGACGCTGCCTCCCGAGCCCGTTCCGTTCATCGCGATCGGCGAGTCGGTGATGGTGGGCGCTGCGTCCAGCCTGCGCAGCGCCGGCGTGTTCACCGACGCGAAGGAGAACCGCGGTCCGGAGGGCGTGAAGAACACGGTGATCAAGCTCCGCGACGAGCAGCGGATCCTCGGCGACGGCACGGCAGTCGTCATCCAGGTCGGCACGAACGCCCCGCTCGAGCGCGAGCAGCTCGAGGCGATCATGTCCGAGATCCCGGAGGGGGCTGGGCCGGTGGTCTTCCTCACGGTCTTCGCCGACTTGGCCTACATCGAGGCGAACAACCGTCTCATTCTGTCGCTGCCCGACGAGTATCCGGAGGTGCGCGTGGTCGAGTGGCACCTCATCGCGCCGAACGCCTTCCTCTGTCCCGACTCGATCCACATCACCTGCAACGGCACGTATCCGGCCGTCACCTACACCAACCTCATCCTCGCGTCGCTCGGCATCGATGCGCTGCCGGTGCCCACGCCGCCGAGTACGACGACGACGTCGACCACGTCGACGACCTCGACGACGGTCGCCGGCTGACCCGGCCCGCCGTCGAGGGCAGTTGGCTCCGCTGGCGACGCGACGCCTACGCTGCCCTCATGACTACTCCTGTTCGAGTTGCCGTCACCGGTGCCGCCGGCCAGATCGGCTACAGCCTCCTGTTCCGCATTGCGTCCGGCTCGATGCTCGGGCCGTCGACGCCGGTGATCCTGCAGTTGCTCGAGATCACGCCGGCGCTCACGGCGCTCGAGGGCGTTCGGATGGAGCTCGACGACTGTGCCTTCCCGCTGCTCGCAGGAGTGGTGTGCACCAACGACGCCAACGTGGCCTTCGGCGACGCTGATGTCGCGCTGCTTGTCGGGGCCATGCCGCGCAAGGCGGGCATGGAGCGCAGCGACCTGCTGAGTGCCAACGGCGGCATCTTCAAGCCGCAGGGCCAGGCGCTCAGCAACAATGCGCGCAAGGACGTGAAGGTGCTCGTGGTGGGCAATCCGGCGAACACCAATGCCCTCATCGCCCAGCAGAACGCCCCCGGGCTCGACCCGTCGCGGTTCACCGCAATGACCCGGCTCGACCACAACCGCGCCGTGACGCAGCTCGCGCAGCGTGTGGGCGCAACGGTGAACGACGTCACCAACATGACCATCTGGGGCAACCACTCCGTCACCCAGTATCCCGACATCCACCACGCCAAGGTGGGCGGCCGCAACGCCTACGAGCTGGTGAACGACCACGAGTGGTACGCCAACTCCTACATCCCGACGGTCGCCAAGCGCGGTGCCGCCATCATCGATGCCCGCGGCGCCTCGTCGGCTGCGTCGGCCGCGAACGCGGCCGTCGACCACGTGCGCTCGTGGGCGCTCGGCACGGCACCGGGTGACTGGGTGAGCATGGCGGTGCCCAGCGACGGCTCGTACGGCGTGCCCGAAGGGCTGATCTCCAGCTTCCCGTGCACGTGCAAGGACGGCACCTGGAGCATCGTGCAGGGACTCGACATCAACGAGTTCAGCCGCGGACGCATCGATGCCACCGCCGGCGAGTTGGCCGACGAGCGCGATGCCGTCAGGTCGCTCGGACTGATCTGAGCGTCTGATGCCGGTCCACCTGCGCGCCGAGCCGGGCGACTACGCCCCGGTGGTGCTCGTGCCGGGCGATCCGAATCGGTCCCGGTTTATCGCCGAGCACGTCTTCGACGAGGGTGCACGACTCGTCAACAGCGAGCGCGGTGCGCTGGGGTTCACGGGAACCTTCGGCGGGGTGCCGGTCAGCGTCCAGGCCGTCGGCATGGGGTGCGCCAGCGCCGCGATCTACTACTCCGAGCTCATCCAGCTGGGCGCCCGGCGCCTCATCCGGGTGGGCACGGTGGGCGGGTTCGCAGAGGGTCTGCAGATGGGCGACCTCGTGGTTGCCGTCAGCGCCACGCCCGACGACGGCATCGTCCTGCAGCTCACTGGCGGCGAGCCGCATGCGCCGACCGCCACCTTTGCGCTCGTCGAGCGCGCCGTGGCTGGCGCGCGAAGCGCCGGTGTGCGGACGCACGTAGGCCCTGTCGTCAGCTCGGCGCTCTTCTACGACCCCCGCGAGGGCATCATGGAGCGGTGGCGTCGGCGCGGTCACCTCGCCGTCGAGATGGAGGCCGCCGTGCTGTACACGCTGGGAGCCATTCACGGCATCGAGACGCTGTGCCTCGCCACGGTGAGCGACATCATCGGCCCGCAGGGCGCCGAGCGGATCAGCGACGACGAGTTGCGCGCCGGCGTCGACCGGATGGTGCGGATCGCCTGCACGCTCGCAGCCGACTGACGGCTGTGCTGCAACCTCAGCGGTAGTCGGTGAGCGGGCGGAGTGCCGAGAAGACGCCGTCGAGCGCGCCGAACACCGGCTGTGCGGCGATGAGCGCCTGCTGGTCGCCGAAGAGCAGGATGCGGCCCTTGATGAATGCCTCCTGGGCGTTCAGCCTGCCGACGGCAACCTCGACGGCCGTCTGCCATGTCTGCTGCATGCGCACGTCCTCGGGCTCGGCGGCCCCGGCGCCGAAGGCGGCGGCCCCGTCGCGTACCTGCAGGTGGTAGGTGACGTCGCCCTCAGGGCCGTCGGTCACCACCTGCGTGACGCCGATCGAGTGGTCGGCAGCGAGTCGCTGCAGGGTGTCGTCGGCAGCGACGCGCGTGCTGAGCTCGTCGAGCCAGTCGAGGCTGAGGTATCTGACCACGCCCGTAGTCTGGCGGCGATGTGGTCCGACCGTGCACGTGACGAGGCCCGTCATCCGATGGCGCCGGTGGAGGCGTGGTGGTGGTGGGGCGGCGTGTTCGATGCCGCCGGCGAGCCTGCGTTGGCGTGGTTCGTCGGCCTCGAGCTTCGTGGTCGCCGGTTCGACTACTGGGCGGGCCTGGCACGCATCGGCCGGCCCTATCTCTATGTCGAGGAACTCGACGGTACCGGGCTGCGTGAAGGCCTCGAGGTGAAGCCGCCCGAGATGTGGGCGGGCCACGACTGCGACGTGCCGTTCCGGCAGTGGAGCCTCGGCAACGAGGCCCACGGCGTCCTCGTCGACGATCCGGCAGCGGTGCTGCGCCGCCCGTTCGGCGACGTGGAGCCGGTCGCGTTCGACATCGAGTGGTACTCGTCGGCCGAGCCGTGCGAGCTCGACCCGCTGCCCGGCTCGGCCGGCTACCGGCAGGTCGGCGAGGTCGATGCGCGCATCGAACTGGCAGAGGGCGTGCTGCAGTGCGTCGGCCCGGCGAGCCGCGTGCACGTGTGGGGCAGTCCGTACCGGCCGGCGGTGGAGCCCGCGCAGCAGGTCGACGGCCGGGCGCTTGGCGCGCACCTCCGGCGCAGCGACGGCACCGTGGTGCTGCAGTGGCTCACTCGGACTGGATGGGCGGAGCGGTCGGCGTCGGCCGGCGACCGCGCACTGTCCTGATGATGGTGATGGCGAGCGCGGCGACGATGCCGAGTGCGGCGATGAACGGAATCGTCCAGCCCAGCAGCACCAGCAGTCCGACGAGCGCAGCGAGGAACGCATCCCAGCCGGTGGCGAACGCGTCGCCGATCGAGTCGACCACGCCGTCGCTGTCGTCGACGTCGGCCGGTGCGGTGCTCAGGTAGACGGTGACGGTGGCGAGCGCCACCTGCTGGCCGAGGTCGGCCTTCAGCGCCCGCAGTTGCTCGAGCGTGGTCTGGCGAGTGGTGAGCTCGCCCTCGAGCAGGATGACGTCGGCGAGCTTGGTGGCGCCCTCGAGGAGCGCCTTCACGCGGTCGACGCTGATCTCGGCGGCCTCGATTTGGGCGTCGAGGTCGCGGATCTGGCCGGTGACATCCTCGGTGGACCCGTTCAGCGAGACCGTGCGGCCGACCTCGGGGTCGAGGTCGTCGATGAACGGGTCGACCTCGCCGGGCGGCATGCGGAAGACCAGTTCGCCGCTCGAGTACTCGGGGCTGGAGACGTCGACGCGGCTGTTGGCGAGCTGGCCGTCGTGGCGCTCGGCGAGCCGGATGAGGCCCTCGACCGCGTCGGCCACGCTCGCCACCTCGAGCCCGACGTCCATCCGCACGATGAGCGAGCGGCCCTCCTGGGGCGTGAAGGCCGGCAGGTCGATCGTGCCGTCGCCGCCGCCCGTGTCGATGTCGGCGCTGTCCTCGCCGCCGCCGTACTCGGTCTGGCCCTCGCTCGGCGGCATCCCGCCGCTGTCGCTCGACTCCATGTCGCGCGCCGAGCAGGCGCCGAGCAGGAGCGCTGCGGCGACAGCGAGAACGAGGTGGAGGCGGGCCGGGCGACGTGTCATGGCGATGTGACGACCGTAGCGCGCCATCGGTTCCGGCGCACGGGGCGTGTGCCGGTCAGTCGGCCCTGTGCCGGCGGCGATGCCGCCAGAACTCGAGGAAGATCGGCAGTGTCGAGAGCAGCACGATGAGGATGGCGAAGATCTCGAAGTTCTTCTCGACGAACTCGATCTCGCCGAGGAAGTAGCCGAGCAGGGTGCAGCCGGCGCCCCAGATGACGCCGCCGATGACGTTGTAGGTGACGAACGTGCGGTACGTCATGTTGCTGACGCCGGCGATCGTCGGCACGAAGGTGCGCACGATCGGCACGAAGCGCGCCAGCACGATGGTCTTTGCGCCGTGCCGCTCGAAGAAGGCTTCCGCCCGACGCACGTTGGCCGGGTCGAAGAAGCGACGTTTCGGACGGTTGAACAGCGACGGGCCGAACGTGCGGCCGATCGAGTAGCCCACCTGGTCGCCGATCACGGCCGCCAGCACGCTGGCGAGCGACACCCATTGGATGGGCGGCAGCACGCCCGTGCTCGAGAGGAAGCCGGCGAAGAACAGCAGCGAGTCGCCGGGCAGGAAGAACCCGACGAGCAGGCCTGTCTCGGCGAAGATGATCAGCGTGAGGACGGCGAGGCCGCCGCGCTCGACCCACTCGTTGGCGAAGTCGAGGAGTGCGAGCACGGGGCTCAGGCGGCTTGCGTGATGCCGGCCTGCTTGCGGTTGCTGAACATGATCGACCCGATGAGGATGGCGAGGGCGGCCGCCGCAATCGCGTAGCGAGCGCCGTCATTGTCCTTCAGCGAGATGATCGCCGGCAGCACCAGCAGGCTGACGAGGTTCATCACCTTGATCAGCGGGTTCAGCGCCGGGCCGGCAGTGTCCTTGAACGGGTCGCCGACGGTGTCGCCGATGACAGCGGCCTTGTGGGCGTCGCTGCCCTTGCCACCGTGGTGGCCGTCCTCGATGTACTTCTTGGCATTGTCCCAGGCGCCGCCGGCGTTGCTGAGGTAGTTGGCCATCAACTGGCCGACGAGGATGACGGCAGCGAGGAATGCGCCGAGTGCCTTCCAGTCGATGCCGAAGCCGACGATCACGGGCGTGAGCACTGCCAGCAGTGCCGGCGTGGTGAGCTCGCGCAGCGACGCTGCGGTGCAGATGTCGATGACGGGCGCATAGTCGGGCTGCTTCTCGCCGCGCATGATCTTGCCGTCGGCGAACTGCTTGCGGACTTCCTGCACCACGACGCCGGCAGTGCGGCCGACGGCGCGGATCGACAGCGCCGAGAACAGGAACGGCACGGCACCGCCGATGAGCAGGCCGATGAACACCTTCGGGTCGGCGACGTTGATGGCCAGGTTGGGCTGGCGGAAGACGCCGTCGGCGAGATTGGCGGCGACCTCCTTCAGCTCGGCTCCGGCGATCTCGATGAAGCTGGCGAACAGCGCCACGGCGGCGATGACGGCCGAGCCGATGGCGAAGCCCTTGGTGACAGCCTTGGTGGTGTTGCCCACCGCGTCGAGGCTCACCATGATCTTCTGGGGCTCGCCGTGGAACTCGCCGCTCATCTCGGCGATGCCGGCGGCGTTGTCGCTGACGGGGCCGAAGGTGTCTTCCGACACGATGACGCCGGTGGTGGCGAGCATGCCCATGCCGCACAGGGCCACGAGGTAGAGCGAGAACGTGAGGTTGCCGCCGCCGAGGGCGAGCGCCACGCCGATTGCCACGGCGATGGCCACCACTGCGTACACCGAGCTCTCGAGGCCGGCGGAGGTGCCGCTGAGCACCACCGTGGCGGGCCCGGTCTCGGCCGACTCGGCAATCTCCTTCACGGGCGAGAAGTGGGTGCCTGTGTAGTACTCGGTGAGACGGCTCACCAGCTGGGCCAGGACGAGGCCGACCGCAACGGCGCCGAAGACGCGCCAGCCGGCGCCGCCCATCAGCACCGCAGTCCCGTCGGCGTTCTGGGCGCCCTTGCCATTGCCGACATAGGCGAGTGCCAGGATGAGCGTGCCGATGAGCGTGAGGCTGCCGGCGACGAGAAAGCCGCGGTTGATCGGCTTCAGGGCGTTGGTCTCGCCCTCCTTGGCCTTCACGGCGAACACGCCGGCGATGCTGGCCACCACGCCGATGGCGCGGGCGGCGAGCGGGAACACGAGACCGAGCGCCGGGTTGAGGCCGATGCTGTTGAAGGCCGCCACGCCGAGGATGATCGACGCCACGAGGGTGACCTCGTAGCTCTCGAACAGGTCGGAGGCCATGCCGGCGCAGTCGCCCACGTTGTCGCCCACGTTGTCGGCGATGGTGGCCGGGTTGCGCGGGTCGTCTTCGGGGATGCCGGCCTCGACCTTGCCCACCAGGTCGGCGCCGACGTCGGCCGCCTTGGTGAAGATGCCGCCGCCGACCCGCAGGAACAGGGCGAGCAGCGAGCCGCCGAAGCCGAAGCCGACGAGGATGACCGACGAGGTGTTCTGGAACACCATGATGATGAGCGTCGCGCCGAGCAGGCCGAGGCCGACGGTGAACATGCCGGCGACGCCACCGGTGCGGAAGGCGACGGTGAGCGCCCTGGGCATGCTGCCGGTGAGCGCCGCGGCGGCGGTGCGAACGTTGCCCCGGGTGGCCAGGGTCATGCCGATGTAGCCGGTGAGGCCAGAGGCGAGGCAGCCGAGCAGGAACGCAAGCGTGCGCCAGAGGCCGGCTTCGGCCAGCGAGAGCGCCTCGGTGCCGTCGGGCTTCTTGATCGCCGTCGACGTCACGAAGACGATGACCGCCAGCGGCACGAGGATGATGACGATCGTGCGGAACTGCCGCTTGAGGTAGGCCCAGGCGCCTTCCTGAATCGCGGCAGCGATCTCGCGCATCTTCGGCGAGCCCTCGTCCTGGGCCATCACCGACTTCGCCAGGTAGAACCCGACGGCGATGGCGACGATCGCAGCGGCAGCCGACAGCAGCAGAACCGCCCACTCGCCGCCCTTGAGCATGAACTCCTGGTAGCCGCCTTCGGCGGCGATCAATGCTGGCACCGGTGGTCTCCGGGTCTCTCTGGCGCGGGACAACTGCGCTCGGGTACTGGAACGTGGAGAGCGTAGTGACTCGAGGGGGTCGGGACGAACTTCGGGTTTCGACATCTGTCCGACCCCAACCGGACTCTGGAATTCACGCCCTGCGCCGACCGGGACTACGGTGACGATCGAACTTCCGTTCCCGTCCGCACCCAGCGAAAGGCCGTCCCCCGATGGCACAGGCAGTCAGGACCCGCGGGCCCGTCTCGGGCACCGCCGTCACCCCACGGCGACGCCGCCGGTTCTTCCTCGCCGATCTCTACAGCACGGCCGTGGGCAAGAAGTACGCCATGGCCGTTACGGGCATCATGCTGATCGGCTTCGTGATCGTGCACATGCTCGGCAACCTGAAGATGTACCTCGGCCAGGACGACCTCGACCACTACGCCGAGTTCCTCCGCGAGTTGCTGGTGCCCATTGTCCCGCACGGCACGGTGCTGTGGATCCTGCGCCTCGGCCTCATTGCCGCCGTGCTGGTGCACATCCACGCCGCCGCCTCGCTGACGGCCCTCAACCGCACGGCGCGCTCGGTGAAGTACCAGAGTGCCCGCGACTACCAGGTCGCCTCGTTCGCCAGCAGGACGATGCGCTGGACGGGCGTGATCGTGGCGCTGTTCGTGCTGTGGCACCTGGCCGACCTCACGTGGGGCTGGGTCAACGGCATCGGCACCGACGGCAGCTTCGTGTACGGCGAGGCCTACAACAACGTGGTGCGCAGCCTCAGCCGCTGGCCGGTGGCGGCGCTGTACGTCGTGGCCAACCTGGCGCTGGGTACGCACCTGTTCCACGGCGTCTGGAGCCTGTTCCAGTCGATGGGCTGGAACAACCCGAAGTTCAACCGCCTCCGCCGACAGCTGGCCATCGCCGTGGCGGCCGTCGTGGTGGTCGGCAATGTCAGTTTCCCGGTGGCCGTCATGGCCGGAGTGGTGGGGTGAGCACCATGTCAGTCACGCTCGACGCGAGGATCCCGGCCGGCGACATCGCCGACAAGTGGTCGGCCTACAAGTCCGACATGAAGTTGGTGAACCCCAACAACAAGCGCAAGTTCAAGGTGCTCGTGGTGGGCACCGGGCTCGCCGGTGCCTCGGCGGCAGCGACCCTGGCCGAGCTCGGCTACCAGGTCGAGGCGTTCACGTTCCACGACTCGCCCCGTCGCGCGCACAGCATCGCCGCCCAGGGCGGCATCAACGCCGCCAAGAACTACCGCGGCGACGGCGACAGCGTGCACCGCCTGTTCTACGACACCATCAAGGGCGGCGACTTCCGCTCGCGCGAGGGCAACGTGTACCGCCTCGCCGAGGTGAGCGTGAACATCATCGACCAGATGGTGGCCCAGGGCGTGCCGTTCGCCCGCGAGTACGGCGGGCAGCTCGACAACCGCAGCTTCGGCGGCGCCCAGGTGAGCCGCACGTTCTACGCCCGTGGCCAGACCGGCCAGCAGCTGCTGCTCGGCGCGTACCAGCAGCTCGCCCGCCAGGTCGGCCTCGGCAATGTCACCCTCTGGAACCGCACCGAGCTCGTCGATGTCGTGGTCATCGATGGCCGGGCCGCTGGCATCGTCACCCGCGACCTCGTTACCGGCGAGATCCGCTCTCATTCGGCGCACGCCGTCGTGCTGTGCACCGGCGGCTACGGCAACGTGTTCTTCCTGTCCACGAACGCGATGGCGTGCAATGTCACGGCGGCGTGGCGGGCGCACCGCAAGGGCGCGCTGTTCGCCAACCCGTGCTACACGCAGATCCACCCGACGTGCATCCCGCAGGCCGACGACACGCAGAGCAAGCTCACCCTGATGAGCGAGAGCCTCCGCAATGACGGACGGGTGTGGGTTCCGAAACTGGTGGGCGACGAGCGGGCCCCCGACCAGATTCTCGAGGACGAGCGCGACTACTACCTCGAGCGCCTGTACCCGAGCTTCGGCAATCTCGCGCCCCGCGACATCTCGTCGCGCGCCGCCAAGCGCGCCGTCGACGGCGGCCGCGGCGTCGGACCGCTGAAGAACGGCGTCTACCTCGACTTCTCGGCGGCGGTTGGCCGTCTCGGCAAGCACGTCGTGGCCGAGCGCTACGGGAACCTGTTCGAGATGTACGAGCGCATCACCGGCGAGAACCCCTACGACGTGCCGATGCGCATCTATCCGGCGAGCCACTACACGATGGGCGGCCTGTGGGTCGACTACGAGCTGATGACGTCGATCCCCGGGCTGTACGCCGCTGGCGAGTCCAACTTCAGCGACCACGGAGCCAACCGCCTGGGTGCGTCGGCGCTCATGCAGGGTCTCGCCGACGGCTACTTCGTGCTGCCGTACACCGTGGGCAACTATCTCGCGCCGATGCTCAACAAGCCGGTGCCCGGCACCGACCACCCTGAGTTCAAGGCGGCCGAGCAGCAGGCCCGCGACCGGTTCCAGCGCTACCTCGGCATCAAGGGTGATCGCTCACCCGACTGGTTCCACCGCGAGCTGGGCAAGGTGATCTGGGACTACTGCGGGATGGAGCGCTCGCAGACGGGCCTCGAGAAGGCGCTCGGCGAACTGCCGGCGCTCTACGAGGAGTTCAACTCCAACCTGCGCGTCACCGGCACCGGCGAGGGCCTCAACCAGACGCTCGAGAAGGCGGGCCGCGTCGACGACTTCTTCCAGCTCGGCATGCTGATGTGCCGTGATGCGCTCGAGCGCAACGAGAGCTGCGGCGGCCACTTCCGCACCGAGTACCAGGACGACGAGGGCGAAGCGCAGCGCGACGACGACAACTTCGCGCACGTGGCTGCCTGGGAATGGACCGGCGACCCGATGCAGTCGGCGCGCCACACCGAAGAACTGCAGTACGAAGTCATCCATCTGGCGAAGCGGAGCTACAAGTGAGCGCGTCACACGGCAAGCACCTCGAGAACATCACGCTGCGCATCTGGCGCCAGGCCGGCCCCGACGATGCTGGGCGATTCGAAACCCACGTCATCCCGCGGATCAGCGACGAGGCGTCATTCCTCGAGATGCTCGACGTGCTGAACGAGCAGCTCATCGCCGAGGGCACCGAGGCGGTCGTGTTCGACCACGACTGCCGCGAGGGCATCTGCGGCACGTGCTCGCTGATGATCGACGGGCAGGCCCACGGGCCCCAGCGCGGCACGGCCACCTGCCAGCTGCACATGCGCACGTTCTCGAGTGGCGCCACCATCACGGTCGAGCCGTGGCGGGCGACGGCCTTCCCCGTCGTGAAGGACCTGATGGTCGACCGCTCGGCGTTCGACCGCATCGTCGAGGCGGGCGGATTCATCACGGCGCCCACTGGCGGCGCTCCCGACGCCAACCTCATCCCGGTGCCCAAGCCGGTGGCCGACGCCGCGATGGACGCCGCCGAGTGCATCGGCTGCGGCGCCTGCGTGGCGGCCTGCCCCAACGGCGCAGCGAACCTCTTCACCGCCGCCAAGGTGAGCCACCTCAACCTGCTGCCCCAGGGCCAGGCCGAGCGCTGGAGCCGGGTCGAGGCAATGGTCGAGACAATGGACGAGCACTTCGGCTCGTGCACCAACCACGGCGAGTGCGAGGCGGCCTGCCCGAAGAGCATCAGCATCGACTTCATCGCCTTGATGCACCGCGACTACCGCACGGCGAAGTTCAAGAACCGCAAGCTCATCAGCCAGAGCTGACGGCGGCGGTGACGCTGCTGTCGTAGCGGTTGGTCGCCACGACGGCGTCGTGCTGGACGCTGAGATCCAGCCTGAGGGCACCGGGCGCATCCGGCACGACGAATCGCACGGTGCCGACTCGTACGCACCCGTCCACCGGCACGCTGCCGCTCCATCGCCACTCGTGCGATCCGCCGGGCCACTCGAGCACCGCACGGCAGACGGCGTCGTCGAGCGGCATGCGCAGGTCGTTGACGACATGCACGTCGAGTGCCAATGGGGTGCCCGCTGCCACGGCGTCGGGTAGTCGGTCGGCGACCACGATCACGGGACGACAGGCGTCGGTGACGGCGCGCAGCGCTGCCTTCGGGAGGAAGTCGTGGTCGAGGATGCTCATCGAGATTCCCGGACGGGTGTCGTTCCACTGCGAGAGGCAGAATCCGCCGGTGGGCCGGTACTTGAGTCGTCGCAGCGTCTCGATGTAGTGGCGGAGCAGTTCGGCCTGGTAGCGCTGCGTGGCATCGCGCCACGACGCGACGTCGTGGTGGGCCGCCGGCGGGATGCGGTCGACGAGCACGTCGATGTCGGGGCCGAACGAGTCGCGCAGGCGGCCCCAGTCGACGTGGGGCCAGGTGCTGCCCAGTGCCTCATCACCAGCGGGTGCCGATGCCGCGCCGAACGACCCGACGAATCGCACCATGCTCGGCAGTGCTGCCGCATAGGTGTCGAGGTCGCGCATGTCGCCGTGCTGCCACCCGAACGAGAGGTGGCTGTCGGTGCCGCGGAGCGCCGGCAGCTGAGGGCCGACGCCGCTGTGCGCGACGACGGGGCGCGTCTCGTCGGCCGCTTCGATCGACCGCCGAAGCCATCGGTCGAGGATCGTCGAGTTCCAGGTGGGCACCTGCTCGCGCAGCAGCCGACCGGCGAGTGACCGCCACGAGACAGCACCGACCTGCGGACGTGCCGACTCGTGCGCAGTCGACGATGCGGCATGCAGCGGCGTGGGTTCGTCGTGGGCGCACCACCACGCGATCGACGGCCGGTGGCCGAGCAGGTCGACCATCTCGCGGGCCTGGCGCACGGCCTGACGCCGGATGGCCCGCCCGTAGGCATGTCGCAGCGGCAGGTCTTGCCAGATCAGCATCCCGAGCTCGTCGGCGGCGTCGTAGAACTCGGGCCGCGCCACGTGCGCGGCGACGCGCAGCAGGTCGAGGCCGGCCTCGCGGGCGGTCTCGACGGCGCGCCGCACGTCGGCAGCGGCTGCGCTGCCGAGCGCTGGACGGGTGGGTGCCACGTTGGCGCCCTTGGCAAACAGTCGCTCGCCGTTCACCGAGACGATCCAGTCGTGCAGGGCCACCTCGCGCAGCCCTGTCCGCACGGCGCGGCGGTCGCTCACGGTGCCGTCGACGACGAGTTCGACGTCGACATCGGTGAGCTCCTGCGCGCCAAGGCTCCACGGCCACCACAGGCGCGGCTCGGGGACGTCGAGGTCCCAGTCGACCTCGTTGATCCCCCTGGCCACCGACCGCACGTGCTCGCCGAGCGGGCGGCCGTCGACCGACGTGCGGATCGTCACGGTTCGGGTGGCGTCGAGATCGAGTCGGGCATGGAGCCTGAGGTGGGCGCGGGCGTCGTTGGCGTCGCGGCAGAGGACGCGGAGGCGGTCGATGCGCCCCGGGCCGGTCGTCTCGATCCGGACGGGTTGCCACAGGCCGCCGGGGTTCCAGCCCTGCCCCACCACGCCGGGGTCGAGCAGCGCGCCGGCGATGGCGCGCCTGCTGTCGCTGGGACACGACACCTCGACGGCCAGCACGTGCTCGCTCGCCAGTCTCGCCAGGCTGGTGATGTCGAGCGAGTGGGGGAAGAAGTACCCCTCGGGATCGCCGAGATAGGCGCCGTCGAGCCACACGTCGGCCTGGTACATGATGCCGTCGAAGGTCACGAAGCGCCGCTCGCCCGCGGCTGGCGGGTCGAGGTGGAAGCGGTGCCGGTACAGCAGCGGGCCGTTCTCCCCGGCGCGGGCGGGCTCGTCGCGCCAGTGGCCCGGCACGCGCGCCTCGGGCCATGCCGAGTCGTCGACGTCGAGTCCGATGCCGTCTCGGCGCAGGTCGTCGTCGGCCGGACGCGCCACCCAGCGTCCTCGCAGTTCCACGCCCGCAAGCGTATGTCGGCAGGCGGCGACTAGGGTCGCCCGCATGACGACCCGCCCATCGACGCTCGGCGAACTGAAGGCGTCCGGCTGGCAGTCGGTGCCCGTGAAGGAGGAGATCCGGCGCAATGCGGTCGTGCGGATCTCGAACGGCGAGCCGCTCTTCGATGGCGTGCTCGGCTACGAGGACACCGTCATGCCGCAGCTGGAGAATGCCCTGCTGGCGGGACACGACGTCATCTTCCTCGGCGAGCGCGGCCAGGCGAAGACGCGCATGATCAGGTCGCTCACCGGCCTGCTCGACGAGTGGATGCCGGTCGTCGGGGGCAGCGAGATCAATGACGACCCGTATCACCCCGTGAGCCGCCATGCGCGCGACCTGGTGGCCGAGATGGGCGATTCCACGCCGATCGAGTGGGTGCACCGCGACTCGAGATTCGGCGAGAAGCTCCCCACGCCCGACACCTCGATCGCCGACCTCATCGGCGAGGTCGACCCGATCAAGCTGGCCGAGGGCCGCTATCTCAGCGATGAGCTCACGCTGCACTACGGCCTCGTGCCGCGCACCAACCGTGGCATCTTCGCCATCAACGAGATTCCCGACCTCGCCGAGCGCATCCAGGTGGGACTGCTCAACGTGCTCGAGGGGCGCGACGTGCAGGTGAGGGGCTACAAGATCCGGCTCCCGCTCGACGTGCTGCTGGTGGCCAGCGCCAATCCAGAGGACTACACCAACCGTGGCCGCATCATCACGCCGCTGAAGGACCGTTTTGGCAGCCAGATCCGCACGCACTATCCGCTCAGCCCGGACGTCGAGGTGGCGATCATGCGCCAGGAGGCGCGTCCGCCCAGCATCGGCACCGTGACGGTGTCGACGCCGCACTATCTCGAGCTCATCGTCGCCACCTTCAGCCATCTCGCACGGCAGAGCAATCAGGTGAACCAGCGCAGCGGTGTCAGCGTCCGCCTCTCCGTCAGCAATCTCGAGGTGCTGTGCGCCAACGCCGTCCGGCGCGGACTGCGCGTGGGCGAGACCATTGTCGTGCCGCGTGTCAGCGACCTGTCGGCGATGGCCGCCAGCAGCAACGGCAAGATCGAGATCGAGTCGCTCGAGGAGGGCCGCGAGGGTGCCATTCTTGACTCGCTCGTCAAGCAGAGCGTGCTGACGGTGTTCAAGGAACTGCTGCCGTTCGAGCGGGTCCGCGACGTGGTGGCCGCATTCGAGGAGGGCGCCGTGGCCCACACCGGCGAGGCGGTGCCGTCTGCCGACCTCGTCAGGATGCTCGACGGGGTGCCGGCCCTGCGGGCGCCGGTGCAGTCGCTGGTCGGCGGTGACGAGTCGGCGGCGGCGGTCGCAGCAGCGGTCGAGTTCGTGCTCGAGGGTCTGCACCTGTCGAAGCGGCTCAACAAGGACGCCGGCGCTACCGCCACGACCTACCGCGGGCGGACCTGACCTCAGTCGAGCACGGTCAGTCGCACGACGCCGCCGTCGGCGGCGAGGCCGGCGAGTCGGCTCCTGAATCGCTCGATTGATTCGAGGCGCTGGGCGCGACTGGCGCCGTCGGGTCGCACGGTGACGGCGATCGGGCGATCGAGTCGGAGGTCGACTGCGCGGCCGAGGAGCGTCTCGAGGTCGCGGCACGTGCCCTCATCGGCGCGCAGCGCGATGCCGAGCACATCGAGGGCGCCGGTGATGTCGTCGAGGCAGGTGTCGGCTCGCCCTGGAATCGCGACGATGCCGGTCCGCAGCGCGTGGCCCCAGGTGTCCCAGCGCATGTGGCTGCGTCGGCGGGCTTCGTCGGCCGCGGTCGGCGAGTCGTCGTCGGGTCGCTCGATGCCGACGTCGAGCGATGTGGCAACGGGATGCACGCCGCGCAGGACACGCCACGCATCGCGCCAGGCGACGACGAGGCGGTGGAGGATCTCGCCCTGGCGGCGGGGATCGCCCGGTGCCAGTCGGAGCGCGGCGCCGAATGGGGCCTCGATGGGAACCCAGCCGTCGACGTGGTCGCCGAGCCGAACGGCGACCATGTCGACCCATCGGGGCCATGCGAGGCGCATTGTTCGGTCGTCGCCGAAGCCTCCCTCGTTGTCGAACCACTGCGGCACCTCGGGCTGGAGCAGCCGGCACCAGGTCTCGAGGCCGAGGGCCCTGGCGCGCTGGGCAGTGCTGGTGACCGTCTCGAAGATGTCGCCGTCGACCGACCCGGGGCGGGGCTCGCCGAGTGCCCACGGCACGTCGAGGCGTACCGCCCGGTCGCCCGTGGCCGCTGCCTCGTCGACGACGTCGTCGAAGCGGTCGGGCGCCCACCCGATGGCGCGGCCGGTGGTCAGAGATTGAACGGCGTGCGGGTCCACAGCTCGCCGGTGTCGTTCGATGCGCGCAGCACCGGGCGGCCGCTGAGCTCGACGACGCTGATGGCGCCGGGGAAGCCGCGCAGCTCGAGTTCGCCGTGCGGCGTGGCGGTGACGCCCTCGGGCAGCCGGGCGATCTGCATCGTGGGCAGCAGCACCTCGAACGGCCCTGCGGCATCGCACAGGCGGGCCGCCAGGTTGACGGCCGAGCCGATGTAGTCGTCGCCCTCGAAGAGCAGTGCCTCGCCGGTGGCCATGCCGACGCGCAGCGACAGGGGAGCGCACACCTCGGCCGACCGGTGCTCGAGTTCGACGGCGAAGGCGATCGCGTTCTCCTGCTCGATCGAGACGATCATGCAGCCGTCGCCCAGCCACTTGGCGATCCTGACCCCACGTTCGCTCGCCACCTGGCGCGTGACCGTGCGGAATGCACCGAGGATGCGCCCGGCCGCGTCGTCGCCGAACGCTGCGGTGTAGTTGGTGAAGCCCGAGAGGTCGACGAAGGCGAAGGTGCGCGGGACACGCATGGCGGTGAGGGTACCAGCGCGGACCCGAACTCGTGAATTCATTCACAAGATCGGTGTCGACGTTCCCTGCCCGCAGGCGTCGAGGCCCTGTGGCGGCATGCCCCGGCTAGCGTGCGCCCATGGCACGCCGGTTCACCTACTCGCGCTGGGACGGCACCCAGGTGGGCTTCGACCTCGACGCGGCAGGCGTGCTCGACCAGGTCACCGACGACCTGCTGTATCACGGCGACGTCAACGCCGCCCTGCGCCGCCTCCTGCAGCAGGGCATGACCGACCGCGACGGGCGGCGCCTCGAGGGCCTGCGCGACATGATGCGGCGCATTCGCGATGCGCGCCGCGACCGGCTCGACCGCTTCGACCTCGGTGGCGTCTACAGCGAGATCGCGCGCGAGCTCGACGACATCGTCGACGAGGAACGGCATGCCATCGAGAACGCCACCCGCGCTGCCGAGGAGAGTGGCGACGAACGCCGGTCGTCGAGCGCGCGCGATGCGGCCGCCGAGCGGCAGTTCCGGCTCGACATGCTGCCCAACGACCTTGCCGGCAAGGTGCGCGAGCTCGGCGCCTACGACTTCGAGAGCCGCGAGGCGCAGCAGCGCTTCGAGCAGCTCCTCGACCGGCTCCGAGAGCAACTCGTGCAGCAGGTCGTCGACCAGATGTCGTCGGCGATGGGCCAGCTCACGCCCGACGACATCGAGCGCATGAAGGACATGCTGGCGTCGCTCAACCAGATGATCGAGCGGCGCAACCGGGGCGAGGACCCGCAGTTCGAGCAGTTCATGCAGCAGTTCGGCGACTTCTTCCCCGAGAACCCGTCGTCGCTCGACGAGTTGCTCGAGCAGCTCGCCAGGCGGATGGCGGCCATGCAGTCGATGCTCAACTCGATGTCGCCCGAGCAGCGCGCCCAGCTGCAGTCGTTGAGCGACCAGCTACTCGACGACCTCGACCTGCGGTGGCAGATGGACCAGCTCGGCGGCGCCCTGCAGCAGATGTTCCCCGGGGCCGGGTGGGACCAGCAGCAGCGCTTCCGCGGCGACGAGGGCCTGGGCATGGGGCAGGCGATGCAGGCGATGCAGGAACTCGGCGACCTCGATGCGCTCGAGGACCTGCTGCGCAATGCCACGGCGCCGGGCGCGCTGGCAGAGGCAGACCTCGACCGGGTCCGCGACCTGCTCGGCGACGATGCCGCCGAGTCGCTCGAGCGGCTCGCCGAGCTGAGCCGCGTGCTTGAGGAGAGCGGCCTCATCCGCAACACGGAGGGGCAGCTCGAGCTCACGCCGAAGGGCCTGCGCGCCATCGGCACCAACGCGCTGCGCGATCTCTACGCCAAGCTGTCGAAGGATGCGGCCGGCCAGCACCAGCTGCATGCCATCGGCTACGGACACGAGCGGGCGTTCGACACCAAGCCCTACGAGTACGGCGACCCGTTCCAGCTCGACTTCCACCGCACGGTACGCAATGCGATCCGGCGCAATGGTCCCGGTACGCCGGTGCGGATGGTGCCGGACGACTTCGAGATCGAGCGCACCGAGCACGTCACTAGGTCGTCGACGGTGCTTATGCTCGATCTGTCGATGAGCATGCCGATGCGCGACAACTTCCTGCCGGCCAAGAAGGTTGCCATGGCGCTGCACTCGCTGATCTCGATGCAGTACCCCCGCGACTACCTGGGCATCGTCGGGTTCTCCGAGACGGCTCGGATCCTCACCGCCGAGCAGCTCCCCGAGGTCTCGTGGGACTTCGTCTACGGGACCAACATGCAGCACGGGTTCCAG
>JBJTRF010000086.1:0-9265 GCA_046076025.1 Ilumatobacteraceae bacterium | reverse complement strand
CGCCACCGGTGTGCTTTTCGAAGATGCGCACGAACAATTCGCCGATGATCTTGCGCTTGGTCTCGGGTTCGGTCACGCCCGCGAGTCGCTCGAAGTACTGCGGGCCGGCATCAACGTGGATCAACTCGATCCCCATGTTGCGCCGGAACGTCTCCACGATCTGATCGCTCTCGTTCAATCGCATGAGGCCGGTATCGACGTAGATGCACACCAACTGATGGCCGATGGCGCGGTGCACCAGTGCCGCCGCCACCGCCGAGTCGACGCCGCCGCTGAGTGCGCAGATCACCCGGCCGCTGCCGACGCGCGACCGAACGGCGGCCACCTGCTCGTCGATGATCGAGCGCATCGTCCACGACGCATCGCATCCGGCGATCGTGTGCAGGAAGCTGGCCAGCACCTCCATGCCGAAGGGGCTGTGCACCACCTCGGGATGCCACTGCACGCCGTAGATGCGCCGGCCCGGGTGCTCCATTGCCGCGACGGGTGCGTCGGGCGTGCTGGCCGTGCAGCTGAATCCGGCCGGCACCTCGGTGACCGCGTCGAAGTGGCTCATCCACACGTCCTGCTCGGCCGGCGTGCCGTCGAGCAGTTCGCTCGGCGCCGACGTGACGCGGGCCAGGCGTGCCCGCCCGTACTCGCCGCGCATGCCGCGCCCGACCGTGCCGCCGAGCTGCTGGGCGATGAGCTGCACGCCGTAGCAGATGCCGAGGATCGGGATGCCGAGGTCGTAGATCGCCGGGTCGAGCGACGGGGCACCGTCGACGTGCACGCTCTTCGGGCCGCCCGACAGGATGATCGCCGCCGGCTGGCGGGCGGCCACCTCGGCGGCGGTGATCCGGTGGCTGACGATCTCGCTGTACACCTTCAGCTCGCGGACGCGACGGGCGATGAGCTGCGCGTACTGGGCTCCGAAGTCGACTACGAGCACCGTCTCGTCGCGCTGTGCCATGGCGGCCGATGGTAGGCGACCGATGCCCCGCGCGACCGTGCCGCGTGCGACGATGGCGGGATGGCAGCCATCTCCGTCAGGCACCTCGCCCGTGCGGCATGCGCCGCGGCGGCCGTCGCCGTGCTGGCGGCGGGCACCGCCGCTGCTGCCGGCACGGCACCGTCCCCCGCCACCGGAACCGGCGCCGCCGTCCGCGTGGCGCCCGCCGCGCCCGTCGATGACGGCGAGAACGTCTTCATCCCCGACGAGCAGAACCTCGACGACTGCATCGGCCTGCTGCCGCGGCCGGGATGCGGCAGCGAGGCACGCGGCGGCTGGCGCCAGTACCTCACGATGGGCGTGCTCGCCCTCGGACTTGCCTTCATCGGCTGGCGGATCTCGAAGGGCGTGCGCGCCCGCGACCGCGTCGTCAACGACACGGCTGCCACCGGCGGCTCGGGCGGCCACAGCGCCTGAAGCCGCCGTGCCGGCGCCGCGTCCGCCGGTTGCTGCGGCGCGGATGCGCTGGTAGCAAGACGCGATGACGCCCGAGGAGTTCCGCCAGCACGGCCACGCCCTCATCGACTGGATCGCCGAGTACCTCGAGGGTGTCGAGCAGTACCCCGTCGCCAGCCCCGTGGCACCCGGCGACATCCGCGCCCGCCTGCCCGAGCATCCCCCCACGGCCGTCGAGCCGTTCGCCGACGTGCTTGCCGATCTCGACCGAGTCGTGATGCCCGGCATCACCCACTGGCAGCACCCGTCGTTCTTCGCCTACTTCCCGGGCAACACCAGCTATCCCGCCATACTCGGCGACCTCGCCGCATCGGGACTCGGCGTGCAGGGCATGAGCTGGGTCACCAGTCCGGCGTGCACCGAGGTCGAGACGCTGATGCTCGACTGGATGCAGGAACTGCTCGGGCTGCCCGAGCGCTTCCGCAGCACGTCGGCACACGGCGGCGGCGTCATCCAGGGCTCGGCCAGCGAGGCAACGCTGGCATCCATCCTCGCGGCCCGCTGGCGCGTCACCGGCGGCGCCGTCAACGCGTCCGGCGACACGTCGCACCTCGTCGCCTACGCCACCTCGCAGGCGCATAGCAGCATCGAGAAGGGCCTGCGCATCGCCGGCATCGGCACCGACCGGTTGCGCATCGTTCCTCACGATGAGCAGTTCGCGATGCGGCCCGACGAGCTGCGCCGTCTCGTCGAGGCCGACATCGCCGCCGGGCTCACGCCGTTCTGGGCGTGCGCCACACTGGGCACCACCAGCTCGATGGCCGTCGACCCCACTGCCGACATCGCCGCCGTCACCCGCGACCACTCGATCTGGCTGCACGTCGACGGCGCGATGAGCGGTATCGCCACGCTGGCACCCGAGTACCGATGGCTGCTCGACGGCTTCGACGCCATCGACAGCTACTGCACCAACCCGCACAAGTGGATGGGCGTCAACTTCGACTGCGACCTGTTCTGGACCGCCGACCGCGCCGCGCTGCTCGGCGCCCTCAGCATCCTCCCCGAGTACCTCCGCTCGAAGGCCGCCGAGGCGGGTGCCGTCATCGACTACCGCGACTGGCAGGTGCCACTCGGCCGCCGATTCCGGTCGCTGAAACTGTGGTTCTCGATCCGCGCCGGTGGCGCCGCCGAGGCAGTGTCGATGATCCGCCGCCACGTCGACCTCACGCAGCAGCTCGCTGCGTGGGCTGCGGCCGATCCTCGCTTCGAGGTCATCGCCCCGCACCCGCTCAACCTGCTGTGCGTCAGCCTCGCCGCCGGCAACGACGCAACCGACGCCCTCATCGAGCGCGCCAACGCCAGCGGCGCAGCGCTCTTCACGCGCACCGTGCTCGACGGCCGGTCGGCGTGCCGCATCTCGGTCGGCGGGCGCACCACCGATGCCCGCCATGTCGAGGCGGCGTGGCGCCTCCTCCAGTCGCTCGCCGGCTAACGCCCGCGAGCAGCACGTCCCCGATCATTCTCGGCGCCACGGCGCCCGCTGCGCTCCCCCGACGATCCAGCACCTGAACGGAGCACGGCGTGCGCATTCGCACCGCACTGCTCGTCGCGGCCACGACTGCCATGGCCGTCGCATCCCTCACCCTGTCGCCGCTTCCGGCCCCTGCGGCCGAGGCTGCCGCCGAGCGCTCCGCTACTGCCGACCGCTGGTTCGTCGACACGATGGTGTTCAGGGTGAGCATGTCGTATTTCCTCGCCAACGTCGGCGTCGACCGTTGGTTCGACTGGTCGACCGACCTCTGCTCGGCGCCGCTCGTGGGCAGCACCGGCCGCTCGTTCGACTTCCGCCACCCGTGCCGGCGCCACGACTTCGGCTACCGGAACCTGCGCCTCATCGACCGCCGATACGGCACGCACCAGTGGAATGCGACCAGCCGCAAGGCGATCGACGACCGGTTCCTGCGCGACATGCTGAACCACTGCGAGACCCGATCGACATGGCTTCGCACCACCTGTCGCTGGTGGGCGCAGACCTTCTATGCCGCAGTGCGCGTGTTCGGTGGGCCGTGACCCGGGCTATCCGGCGTGCACCGCTGCGAGCACGCTGCGCAGCACTCGGGCAGTTGCCCCCCACACGGTCTCGTCATCGAGTTCGAAGAAGGTGATGGCAAGCTCGCCGCGCTCGGTGCGCCACCGCTCCTCGCGGAACGTGCCGGGCGCGCAGAGTTCGGCGAGCGGCACCCACATGACGCGATCCACCTCGACGGACGCCGGCGCAAGGTGACGCCACGCGTCGGCGCCGTCGCGGGCGATCCCGACGATCGGCACGATCCAGCTGCGGCTCACCCAGGTGCTGATCGGGTCGAGGGCACCGAGCACCGTCACGGCGTCCGGCGGCAGGCCCACCTCTTCGTGCGCCTCGCGGAGCGCTGCGGCCGCATAGCCCTCGCCGGCGTCGACGCGCCCGCCGGGGAAGCTCATCTCGCCGCGGTGGCTGGTGAGCGCCTGCGAGCGTCGGGTCAGCAGCACCTCGGCGCCCTGCGGACCGTCGGCGAAGAGCGCCAGCACCGACGAGGCCCGGCTGTCGGCCGGCCGCAGCGGGTGCGAGAAGTCGTCGGGGTCCGCCGCATCGCGCAGGTGCCCGCCGCGCAGCGACCTGTCGACCACGGCCACGGCAACGGCATCGGCGGGTTCTGGCCACTGCGGCGGCGAGCCGAGGGCCCAGTCGTCGGGGCGCGGGATATGCTGGCGCCCACCACGACGGCGTGATCGATCAGCCTCGGCGCTCATCGGCACCGGTCGCCGAGATGCACGGATCGGGCAGCGTTGTGCACCACGCCCGTCAGGCCGTCGGCTTCCATCCCTCGTCGCGCAGGCGGTGCAGCACGGCGGGAAGCCCGGCCGTCTTCAGGTTGGCGAGCACGCGGCCCGGCGACTCCTCGCCTCGCTCCCACTCGTCCCACGCGGCGATGAGCTTCTCGAGGTCGGGGGCGGGGGGTTCGAACGACATGGTGGGCAGGCTACCCATCGTTGCGCGACTGCCGCCGGGTCGCGGCGTCGCGGGCTGCCGCCACCCCGCGGCCGACGAGCCGGCCCATCGAGCGCCCCATCTCGGTGGAGCGGTCGGCGCCGGCTGCCCCAGCGGTGGCGCTGCCGGCTGCGGCGGCCGGGACCGAGGATGCCGCCCGTGACGCGGCGCGCTCGCTACGGGGAACCCGCTCGGCGTAGCTCGACTGGATCCACACCACGAGGTACACGAATGCGACGCCGCCGATCGCCACCTGCGACGCAGCGTCGACCTCGACCCATGGCTGCACCGCGCCGAACACCAGAAGGGCGATCATCAGCGGGTCGACGAATCGGTACACGCGGCGCGAGAGCAGCCGAAATGCGGCAACGGGACTCTTGGTGCAGGCCGCATACACCAGCAGGATGGCGCCGAGTGCCGAGGGGACAATGGGCGTGAGGCTCTGCGTCCCGATGGCCACGAGGCCGCCGCAGAGGATGTACTCGACGAGCTGGTGCATCCAGAAGGGACGCTTGGCGCCGCCGGTCGACATGCGCCGAGCGTATCGGCATGCCCTGCGAGCGACCGGCCGCAACGCCCACCCGCCACATGCCGGGGCGCAGTGCGTCGCTAGCGTGCCCGCATGTCGAGCGGCGAGCGTCGGGTGCTCCACGTCGAGGACGACGAGCTCAACCGCATCCTCATGGACCACGTCGTGGCACTCGTCGACGGCTGGTCGGTGGTGCCAGCCTCCACGCTTGCCGAGGCCCGGGCGATCATCGATGCCGAGCAGGTCGCCGGTCACGGCGCGACGAGCGAGGCGAGGGCAGAGAGGACGAGTCGGCTCAGCCTCGTGCTCGTCGACCTCGACCTGCCCGATGGCAACGGCGACGAACTCATCGTCGACCTTCGCCGTCGCGGCAGCAACGTGCCGGTATGGGTGGTCACCGGCGACGCGTCGTCGGCCACCGCCGAGCGACTGCGGTCGTCGGGTATCGACCGCGTGCTGGTGAAGCCGTTCGACGTCGCCGCCCTCATCGCCGACCTATGCGACCTCGACTGAGCGGCATCGACTGCATGTCAGTGTCTGGACGTCAGCGTCTGGACGACGCAGCGGCGACGCTCCGATACCGTCACGTAGCGTGCGTGGCGGGCCGCACACACCCGGTGAAATCGCACTGAGCGTGGTGCTTTTGCCACCAAGGTCAAGATCACGCGCCGTGGTGCCGTCAGCGTGGAACGTGACCGTTTCCAGTGGTAGAACTGCACCATGCGCAGACGACTCGGACTCCGTGCGGCACTCGCCGCCGTGGCCGCCGTGATCGTCTTCACGCCCTCTTCGGCCTTCGCCACGGTCACGCTGACGACGCCCGCCGTGCGGTGCTCCCTCACCGCCAATCTCCCGGTGCTGTCGAAGACCAACCAACTCACCGGCTCGGCCTCGGTCTCGTGCGTCGCCAGTTCGGCGACGACCGTCACCGTCACCGTCCAGGTGGTCGAGCTCGATGGAACGGTCATCGACCGCATGGGCAATGTGTTCTTCATCTCGTCGGGCCGCGCCCTTACGGCATCCACCAAGGCCGTGGCGTGGACGGTCACCACGCCCGCCAAGACCTGCGTCAGCGCCGACGGCACGGGCCTCGAAGACTTCTACACCGTGGCGTCGATCTCCAACGGATCCGGTCGGGTCGAGGAGATGATCGGCCGAATCGACGGCTGGAACTGCTGAGCCCGACAGCGGCCATTACGGCCCGATCAGGGCAGCATCAAGAGTTGGGCAATCGACTCAAGCAGTAACACTCCGCCGTCGATACCTCCTGTGAGTCGCCACCGCATCGGGGCGACCGCCCGCCGGGGCCCACCGGCCCGATCGAGGAGGCACGATGACACGCAGGGGTTCCATCACCACCGCCGGCGCCCTCGTCGCCACGGCGGCGCTGCTGATGTCGGTGTTCGCCGGCAGCCCCGCCAGCGCCACCGTCTCGCTGAAGACGTCAGCCGTCACCTGCTCGATCACCTCGGCACTCCCGACGGTCTCGTCCACCAACCAGCTCAGCGGCACCGGCTCGGTCACCTGCACTGCCGCCACCGCCACCAGCGTCACCGTCACGGTGATGGTGATCGAGCTCGACGGCACGCTGATCGACCAGCTGAGCGGCACCTTCGTCACCAGCTCGAGCAAGGCCCTCGCCAAGGGGCAGAAGCTGTCGTGGAAGGTGAGCACGCCGGTCGCCGACTGCCCGAATGCCGACCCTGAGGGCAGGGAAGACTTCTACACCGTGGCCACGATCAGCGGCGGCGGCTCGACCGTCTCCGAGCGCCTCGGCCGCCTCGACTACTGGTCCTGCTGAGCGATCTCCCCCGTCGGTGGTGCCGCCCGGCCATGCGGGGCTGGGCGGCGTCACGACGGCGGCCAGCGGAGGACGACACCGCTGAGTACGCTCGGCTCGCCATGGACCGCGCCAGCGTCACCATCAACACCGAGCGGCTCGGCCACGCGGCGGCGCACGACACTGTCATCGACGTCGCCGCCCGCCCGCCACGGCTCCCGGAGTGGTCGCACCCCACCCTTACTGCCACGGCGTTCGTCGTGCTGGCCTTCCTCGGCTCGTTCGCCCCCGACTGGCTGCGACTCGAGACCTCCGTGGCGATCGTCGCCGTGGCGCTCTGGCCGGTCAACGCCAGCGCCATCGCCGGCGCCGTCGTCGGCGTCATTGCCGGCAACCTGGCCACCACGGGATCAGCCGGGCAACTGGTCGCCACGCTCGGCTGCGTCCTGCTGGCAATGCCGGTGTTCCACCGCCGCACCCGCCGCGACGACCGGCCCAGCTGGCTGGGCCTGCGCCTGGCGGTGCTTGCCCTCATCGCCTTCGCCGCCGCCGGCGCCGAGCACGCCCTCACCTCCGACCAGGACCGCTGGACCGAGCACGGCCTCCACATTGCCATCGGAGTCTTCCTCGGGTCGGCGGCCGTGTCGCTCGTGCAGACGCGACGGATCACCGGACCGCTGCTCAGCACCTCGATGACGCTCGCCGCCACGGCGGCATCGGTGCTGTTCACCTTCGGCTACTGGGACGACCGCGACGAGAGCCTCCTGCGCATCACCAACGAGACCGTCTCGGTGGGCCTGCTGCAGGGCATCACCGACGACCTCAATGCCGTCAACAACAAGGCCACCAGCACGCCCGACCTCGACGCCGGCAACTTCGGCGAGTCGCTGCAGGCGACGCTGCTGGGACAGGCATCCGTTCGCGGCATGCAGTTGGTCGAGTTCGACGCCGATGGCGAGGCCGCGATCACCGCTGCCTTGTCCGAGACCGGCGACGCCTACGACACCGTCCTCGGCGACTGGCTCGGCCAGCGCGACGCAGAGATGATGGAGAGCAGCATTGCCTTCGGCGTGTCCGAGTACCTCGGCCTGCTCGAGCTGCCCACCATCGACGGAACCACCGAGCCCTCGCTCGTGTACGTCGTGCCCCTGTTCCCCGACGCATCCGGTGCCCCGCGTGTGCTCGCCTACACGCTGAGCCTCAACTCGCTGCTCGAGACGGCCATCACCCCGACGATCGTCGCCCAGGGCGACGCCCGGCTCGACCTCTACGCCCTCGATGGCGGGGCCCTGCGCCGCGTCTGGGACAGCGACGTCACCACCGCCGGTCCCGACTCGACGCCGGTCGGCGACATCACCGACCAGCGCGCCGCCCTCGACGTCACCACCATCACCATCGGCGACGTCGAGTTCACGCTCACCGCGCAGCCGGGCGACGAGTTCGGCACGCCGCCCACCTACCGACGGCTCCTGCTCGGCCTCGAGGGCATCGGCGGCCTCCTCGTCGTCGGGCTCATCCTCGGCGGCGCCGACCAGGCCTTCGCTCGCGAGCGGGAGCGCCGACGCCGCGAGGCCCTACTCGCCGCCGCCCTGCAGGGATCACCGGGCTGGACGGCCGTCGTCGACGCCAACGACCGCGTGGTCATGGCCAACAACGACGAGCACGGGGTGCCCGCTGGCGCGCTCGTCGCCGACTCCGAGATCTGGGCAACCGACGACGACACCCGCCACGAGGTGCTCGCCATGCTCGAGCGCGCCCGTGCCGGCGAGGACAGCGTGCTGACCCATCACTGGACCGATGCCGACGAGCCGAGCGCTGCGATGCGCATCTTCCAGGTCGATGTCCGGCCACTGCCCGACCCGCGACTGGTGTACCTGCAGTGCGTCGACGTCACCGACCAGCGCGACCGCGCCATGCGCACCGCACAGTCAGAGCGCATGGAGGCCATCGGCGTCCTCGCCGGCAGCCTCGCCCACGACTTCAACAACCTGCTCTTCATCACGCTCGGCTACCTGCAGATGCTCGAGCGCCAGCCCATCGTCGCCGGCGACGCGCAGGCCAGCAACTTCGTCGCCAAGGCCGTCGAGGCCGTCGAGCGCGGCGCCACGGTTGCCAAGTCGCTGCTCTCGTTCGCCCGCAGCCAGCCGCTCGAGGCCTCGGCCATCAACATGCGCCAGTTCCTCGCCGACCTCCGGCCGCTGGTCGACCAGGCCATCCACGGCGCCCACGACCTGCACGTCGATGTCGAGGGTGACGGCCTCGACGTGGTCGTGGATCCCGGCCGCCTCTCGAGCGGTCTGCTGAACATCGTCTTCAACGCACGCGATGCCATGGACGCCAAGGGCTCGATCACCATCCGGGTGCGCCGCGGCGAGACGGCAGCATCCGACGGCACGCTGCGCGAGATGGTGTCGATCGCCGTCACCGACACCGGCAAGGGCATGAGCCCCGAGGTGGCCGCCCGCGCCTTCGAGCCGTTCTTCACCACCAAGCAGGTCGGCAGCGGCACCGGCCTCGGTCTCGCCACGGTGTACTCGTTCG
>JBJTRF010000085.1:0-7198 GCA_046076025.1 Ilumatobacteraceae bacterium | reverse complement strand
GTCGTCGCCGTGCACGCGGATCTCCTTGCGGCCGACATCCACCGTCAGCACGCCGAAGTCGATGATCGATGCCTGCATCGGATCCCACCGCGTGTGCAGCTGACGGGGCCGGCGCAGCAGCGCATGGCAGCGGGCCGCCAGTTCCTCGGTGTCGAGATCGCTCGACACGGCGTCGTCGGCGCCGGAGCGCAGCGCCCGGATGCGGTCGGCATCAGCCTCGGGTGCGGCGATCGCCACAACGTAGGCCTCGGTGAGTGCTCGCATGGTGTCGAACAGGGTGCCGCCCTCGGGACTGCGCAGGGTCAGGTCGACCATCACGACGTCGGGCGAGAACGAGCGGGCGAGAGTGAGCGCCGCCTCTTCCTCGGTGGTCGCGCACACCGAGTACCCGCGCATGCGCAGGGTCGAGGAGGCGTCGCGGCGCAACTGCGCATCGCCCACTGCGAGGAGCACTCTGGGTGAGAGCTGGACATCGGGTTCCATGTGTGGTCAGGCCTGTTCGTTCCGGGTTCGGTGTCACGCTCTGTATCGGCGCGCACCGTGGAGCCCTGAAGGAAATTTGTGGAAACGGCGCTGCCCGGCACGGAGGGTGGTGGTGGCTGCGGCGGCCGCCTACGGTGGCGGCGATGATCGGCGCCCCCGACGATGCTGCCCTCCGAGACACCGTGCGCGAGTCCGTGCGGGCGCGTCGTGCGGTCGATGCCCGCGAGTGCTGGTCGATCGACGAGTTCTCGCAGCGCTTCGATGCCCTGGCATCGCCATTCGACGAGCACGCCGACCCGGTGCACGTCACCGCCTCGGCCATCGTGGTCAGCGACGACGGCCGTCGGGTGCTGCTGCACCGCCACAAGCGCCTCGGCATGTGGCTGCAGCCGGGCGGGCACATCGACGCCGGCGAGACGCCGTGGCAGGCGGCCTGCCGCGAGGCCCTCGAGGAGACGGGCCTGCCGGTGACGCTCGTCGGCGAGCAGCTGCTGCATGTCGACGTGCACCCGGGGCCGCGCCGGCACACCCATCTCGACCTGCGCTACGCGGTCACCGCGCCGCACGTGCCGCCGGCGCCACCCGAGGGGGAGAGCGCCGAGGTGGAGTGGTTCCCGTGGCACCGGGCGGTGGCGATGGCCGAGCCCGGCCTCGAGGGCGTGCTGCGCGCCATGCAGCCCGGCGAACCGGCGCTGCGCGCCGCCCGCCACGGCGACGCGGTCGACGCGGCCCACGTCTACCTGCGCAGCCGCGCCTACGGGCTGCCCGAGGTGCCGGTGGTGCACGACGAGCGCGAGATCCGCCGCTGGATGAACGACGACGTCGTCGGCCGCGCCGACATGTGGGTGGCCGAGCTCGACGGCACGGTGGTGGGGTTGATGGTGCTAGGCCCCGGCGCCGCGGCGGGCGGGCTGCGCGCCGGGTGGATCGAGCAGCTGTACCTCGACCCGGCGTGGATGGGCCGGGGTCTCGGCGACCGCTTCCTCGACGTGGCGCGGTCGCGCTATCCGGGCGGCCTGCAGGCATGGACCTTCGCCGCCAACACGCGGTCGCAGCGCTTCTACGGCCGGCACGGCTTCGTGGTCGAGGAATCCACCGACGGCCGCGGCAACGAGGAGCGGTCCCCCGACCTGCGCCTGCGCTGGGCTCCCTGAGTCGGCGGAGCCAGAGGGCCGAACGGCCGTTGACGATCGAACAGGTGTTCGTCTACGGTCATCACCCCTATGGGGTTCCACAACCCGTCGATGCCGTGGGGCGAGCTCGAGCAGCGCCTGTCGGGGCGCCGCCCCGATGGGCGCGCCGCTGGCACGCCGGCCTGGAACGGGGGAGGCGACGGCCCTGCGCTGGGCAGGCGCCGCCAGCCCTATGAGCCGCCGGACGACACGGCCGGCCGGGTGTCGGCGGGCGGCACCACGGGCACCGTGCCGTACGCCGTGCCGTACGCCGAACTGCACTGCCACAGCAACTTGTCGTTCCTCGACGGCGTCTCGCATCCCGAGCAGCTGGCCGAGGAGGCCGCCCGCCTGGGGCTCGAGGCGCTGGCGCTGACCGACCGCGACGGCCTCTACGGCGTGGTGCGCTTCGCCGAGGCGGCCCGTGCCGTCGGCCTCGCCACGGTGTTCGGTGCCGAGGTGGGCATCACGGCCAGGGGGCGCGTCGCGCTCGACGAGCAGCACACCATTCAGCAGGGGACCGGGCAGGGGAATGGGCAGGCGGGGCGCGACCGCGATCCGCGTGATCCCGCCCACGAGCCGCCGCACGTGGTGGTGCTCGCCGATGGCCCGACGGGCTACGCGCGGCTGTCGGCGGCCCTGTCGCGCGCCCATCTCGCCGGCGAGAAGGAACGGCCGCGTGCCAGCCTGCTCGACCTTGCCGACCGGGTGGCAGGCCACGGCTGGGTGCTCACCGGCAGCCGCCACGGACTGGTGCCGCGTGCGCTGCAGCACGACGGGCCGGCTGCAGCGGCGCACCAGTTGCGCCAGCTCGTCGAGCTGTTCGGACGCGACCGCGTGCTGGTCGAGCTGTGGTACCACGGCGACCCGCTCGACACCGTGCGCAACGACATGCTCGCCGAGCTCGCGGCGCGTCACGACGTGTCGTGCGTGGCTGCCAACGACGTGCGCTACGCCACCACCGCCCAGCGCCGCCTGGCCTCGACGATGGCGGCGATACGCGCCCGCTGCAGCCTCGACGCGCTCGACCCGTGGCTGCCCGGCGCGGCGTCAGCGCACCTGCGCAGCGGCACCGAGCAGGCGCGCCGCTTCGCCCGCTACCCGGGCGTGCTCGACGTGGCCGTGCATGTCGCCCGCGCAGCCGCCTTCGACCTGTCGCTCGTCGCCCCGAGGCTGCCGCCGTATCCGTGTCCCGACGGTCCCGACGGCCGGCCGCTCACCGAGATGGCATTCCTGCGCCAGCTGGTCGAGCAGGGGGGCCGCCGCCGCTACTGCGAGCGTCCCCAGCAGGGCGACGACCTCTCGCTGCGCGCCCGCGCCTGGAGCGTGATCGACCACGAGCTCGCCATCATCGAGTCGCTCGGCTTCGCCGGCTACTTCCTCGTGGTGTGGGACATCGTCGAGTTCTGCAACCGCGCCGACATCTTCTGCCAGGGGCGCGGCAGCGCCGCCAACAGCGCGGTGTGCTACTCGCTCGGCATCACCAAGGCCGATGCGGTGAGCCTCGGCCTGCTGTTCGAGCGCTTCCTGTCGCCCGAGCGCGACGGGCCGCCCGACATCGATCTTGACATCGAGAGCGGCCGCCGCGAAGAGGTGATTCAGTACGTGTACGAGCGCTATGGGCGACACCACGCGGCACAGGTGGCGAATGTCGTCACCTACCGGGCGCGCTCCGCAGTGCGCGACATGGCGCGGGCACTCGGCTTCGCCACCGGCCAGCAGGATGCGTGGAGCAAGCAGGTCGATGCGTGGGGCCCGCTGTCATCGGCTGCGGGCGGCGACGGCGGGCACGACATCCCGTCGCAGGTGCTCGACCTCGCGCAGCAGGTGGAGGACGCGCCGCGGCATCTCGGCATCCACTCGGGCGGCATGGTCATCTGCGACCGTCCGGTCATCGAGGTGTGCCCGGTCGAGTGGGGGCGCATGCACCGGCGCAGCGTGCTGCAGGGGGACAAGGACGACTGCGCTGCAGCGGGGCTGGTGAAGTTCGACCTGCTCGGCCTCGGCATGTTGAGCGCGCTGCACCATGCGGTCGACCTCATCGCCGAGTTCCGCGGCACGCGCATCGACCTTGCCGCCATCCCGCAGGAGGACGACGTGTACGCCATGCTGTGCCGGGCCGACTCGGTGGGCGTGTTCCAGGTCGAGAGCCGAGCCCAGATGGCCACGCTGCCGCGCCTGAAGCCGCGCCGCTTCTACGACCTCGTGGTGGAGGTGGCACTCATCCGCCCCGGGCCCATCCAGGGCGGATCAGTGCACCCCTACATCCGCCGCCGCAACGGGCAGGAGCCCGTCACCTACTTGCATCCGCTGCTCGAGAACAGCCTGGGCAAGACCCTCGGCGTGCCGTTGTTCCAGGAGCAGCTGATGCAGATGGCGATCGACGTGGCGGGCTTCACGCCGTCCGAGGCCGACCAGCTGCGCCAGGCAATGGGCTCGAAGCGCAGCAGGGCGCGCATGGAGCGGCTGAAGGCGCGTCTCTACGAGGGCATGGCCGAGCGGGGCATCACGGGCGAGGTGGCTGACGAGATCTTCGACAAGATGGCCGCCTTCGCGAACTACGGCTTTCCCGAGTCGCACAGCGTGTCGTTCTCGTACCTCGTCTATGCCTCGGCATGGATCAAGTACCACGAGCCGGCAGCGTTCTGCGCAGCGCTGCTGAGAGCCCAGCCGATGGGGTTCTGGAGCCCGCACTCGCTGTGCCAGGACGCCCGCCGACACGGCGTCGTGGTGCGCACCCCCGACCTCAACGCATCGCGCGCCGATGCCGCGCTCGAGCCGTGCGAGCGCAGCACCGGCGGCCTCGCAGTGCGGCTCGGGCTGTCGTCGGTGCGCGGCGTGGGCGACGAGCTGGCACAGCGCATCGAGCACGAGCGGCTGCACGGCCCCTATGCCTCGCTCGAGCAGCTGGTGCGCCGCGTGCCCGGGCTGTCGCTGGCGCAGATGGAGGCGATGGCCACGGCCGGCGTGTTCGGCGAGAGCCTCGGCCTCGATCGGCGGGCGGCGCTGTGGGCGGTGGGAGCGGCGCTGCAGTCGACGCCCGACCGGCTCGAGGGCGTGGTGACCGGGCAGCGGGCCCCCTACCTGCCGGGCATGGAGCCGGTCGAGGCGGCGGTGGCCGATCTCTGGGCGACAGGCGTGTCGCCCGACGGGCACCCCACGTCGTTCCTGCGCGCCGAACTGGCAGCGAAGGGCGTGATCACGGCCGCCGACCTGGCGCACCTGGCACCGCATGGCGAGGGCGGCGGCAAGGTGCTCGTGGCCGGCGTGGTGACGCATCGCCAGCGGCCGATGACCGCACAGGGCACCACGTTCATCAACCTCGAGGACGAGACCGGCCTGATGAACGTGGTGGTCTCGAAGGGCTGCTGGGCGCGCTATCGCACCGTGGCACGCGGCGCGCCCGCGCTGCTGGTACGCGGGCGGCTCGAGCGCAGCGAGGGTGTCGTGAACGTGATCGCCGAGGAGATCACGCCGCTGCGCGTGCCGGCGCATGCGGCGAGCCGCAACTTCCGCTGACCCACTGCGTGGACAGTCAGCGCGACGAGGTGGCGACGTACGCGCCCACGAGCGCCACGGCGCATCCCGCGATGCTGAGCGCATCCACGTGCTCGTGCCGCACGAGCGCGCCGAGCAGCAGCGACACCACCGGAATCAGGTACACGCTGGCCGAGGCACGTGTGCTGCCGAGCCGGCCGGCATTGTCGGCCATCATCACGTAGGCAAGTGCCGTGCCGAGCACGCCGAGGCCGACGAGTGCCGCGAAGGCGGGCCACAGGCGGGGGCTGTCGGTGGCGATGTCGTCGGCCGAGGTGATGGCGAAGGGTGCCGTCAGCAGGAATGCCACGCCCTGCACGCGCCACATCGTCGCCAGCGCGCCGTAGCGCTGCTGCAGCGGCACGGCGACGTTGAGGGCGAAGCCATAGAACACGAGCGCGCCGATGATGAGCGCCACGCCGCCCCACGAACTCTCGCCGGTGCCGGCTGGCAGGGCGATCAGGGCGACGCCGGCGAAGCCGAGCGCGATGCCGGCCAGCTGGCGCGTACCCGGCATGCGCCGCGCGATGCCGGCGGCGACCGTGGTGACGAAGATCGGCGTCGCGCCGTTCAGCATTCCCACCACGCTCGACGACACGGTCTGCTCGGCGAAGGGAAAGATCGACAGCGGCACTGCCATCCAGATCACGCCCAGCAGCGCGAGCCGACGCCAGTCGGCGCGGTCGATGCGCGCGGCGCGGGCAGCGGGCACGAGCGCGAGGGTGAGGAATCCGAAGGCGATGCGCATCGGGGTGATCAGCGCCGCGGGGAAGGCCTCGAGTCCCTCGGCGATGAAGTAGAACGACGTGCCCCACACCACGCCCGGCGTGAGCCAGCGCACCCAGTCGAGCGGCGACATATGCCGCGCCGCGCCGGTGGCAGCAGCAGTCTCGGGCACGACGTTGCAGGCTATGGGGTCTGGTCGCTGATCCGGCAATGGATCAGGCGTGGTGGGCCGACGTGCGCGCGGCGAGGACGCCGAGCATCACGAACACGCTGCCCGACACGTAGCGGCGCACGAAGGGCAGGGCCCGGCCGCCGAGCAGTCGGTCGCGCAGGCCACTGGCTATGAGCGAGTAGGTGCTGTCAGTGCAGAAGCCGAGCAGCACGAACACGAGGCCCAGCACCAGTGCCTGCGACCAGGCGGTGCGATCGGTGTCGATGAACGAGGGCAGGTACGACACGAAGAACAGCGCCACCTTCGGGTTGAGCGTGTTCACGACGATGCCCTGCGTGAAGGCGCGGCGCGGCGTCATCTGCTGTCGGTCGGGGTCGATCACGTCGTGGCGCGTCATCAGGCTGCGCAGTCCGGTGACGATCAGATAGGCAGCGCCGGCCCACTTGACGATGTTGAACGCGGTTGCCGACGCAGCCAGCACGGCCGACAGGCCCAGCGATGCTGCCACTGCGTGCACGAGATTGCCGAGCGACAGGCCGGCGGCTGCCGAGAGCCCCACGTGGCGACCGTCGCTGACGCTGCGGTTGACGATGTACAGCACGGCCGGGCCGGGGATGATGAGCAGCACGAACGATGCGGCTGCGAAGGTGAGCAGCAGGTTCAGGCTCGGCACGACGTCACCCTACGCGCGGCCGGCGGTGCGGTGATGGCCCCGTCAGACCCCGACGTCCCACGGCTGGTCGGGCGGGCCGTGCCGGAGCAGGTGGCGGACGTGGGCGGCGAGCGTCATCGGAACGAATGGCAGGCCGTCGACGATGTCGCCGGCACGCCACCAGCGGATCTCGAAGACGTACTCGGCCTCGAGTTGCTCGGGCTCCAGCTGTGGTGCCGGCTCGAATCGATCGGTGCGCACGAGGTGCACCCGCTCGCGTTGGCCATCCCACATGCCGTTCACGAACGGGATGCGGTGGACGCGCGTCCAGATGTGGGGACCGATCTCGGGATCTACCAGGCCGATCTCCTCGGCCAGCTCGCGGCGCAACGCGTCGAGGTGCGTCTCGCCGTCGTCGAGTCCGCCGCCTGGCAGGGCCCATCGCGTGCCGCCGGG
>JBJTRF010000084.1:0-19330 GCA_046076025.1 Ilumatobacteraceae bacterium | reverse complement strand
TTCTACAACTGGCCCTACACCTACGGGCTCCTGTTCGGACTCGGCCTATACGCCCAGTACCGCGTCGATCCCGAGCGGTTCGCGGCGCACTACGACGATGCGCTGTCGCGGGCCGGCATGAACACCGCCGAGGAGCTCGGCGCAGTGTTCGGGTTCGACGTCACCGACAGCGCCTTCTGGACGGCGAGCCTCGACGTGGTTCGGGCGCGTATCGCCGCCTACGAAGAGCTCGCCGCCGCTGCTGCCTCCTGAGCCTCCCCGGCCGATGGACTCGCTCTACTGCCTCGACCGAGATGCGATCAGCGCGTTGCTCGACGGCGAGCCCCGCTACCGCATCGACCAGGTCTGGACCGGGCTGTACCAGCAGTTCCTCGAGCCAGCGAGTCTCACGAACGTCCCGAAGGCGGTCCGCGAGCGACTCGCCCGGTCGGCGCCGCCGGCGCTGACCGAGGTGACGGCCCGCACCAGCGACCGAGGCGACACCGTGAAGTACCTCTGGCGGCTGCACGACGGCGCCCCGATCGAGACCGTGCTGATGCTCTACCCCGACCGCGTCACCGTGTGCGTCAGCAGCCAGGCCGGCTGCGCGATGGCCTGCGGCTTCTGCGCTACCGGCCAGGCGGGGTTCACGCGCCATCTCACCGTCGGCGAGATCGTCGAGCAGGTGGTGCGCGCCGGGCGCACCGCTGCGTCGATGGGACGCCGGCTGGCGAACGTGGTCTTCATGGGCATGGGCGAGCCGATGGCCAACGAGGCGACCGTCTGGGCAGCCATCGAGCGGCTGCACGACGACGTCGGGCTATCGGCACGGCACCTCACGATCAGCACCGTGGGGCTCGTGCCCGGCATCAGGACGCTTGCCACCCGCCCGCTGCCGGTGAACCTCGCCGTGTCGCTGCACGCTGCCAACGATCAACTCCGCGACACCCTCGTGCCCATCAACCGCCGGTATCCGATCGACGAGCTCATGGCGGCATGCGCCGAGTATCTCGATGCGAAGGGCCGGCGGCTCAGCTTCGAGTGGGCCCTCATCGACGGCGTGAACGACCGCGACTCCGACGCCCGAGAACTGGCGCGGCTGTGCCGTCGGTTCCGCATCCCCGCGCATGTCAACCTCATCCCGCTCAATCGCACTCCCGGCTACCCCACGGTCGGCTCGCCCGCAGCGAGGGTGGCGTCGTTCCGCGACCTGCTCGAGGTGCTCGGCGTGAACGCAACGGTGCGCCGCAACCGCGGCACCGACATCGACGCTGCATGCGGCCAGCTCGCGGCAGGACAGCCCGTGTCGATCGAGACCACTCGCCATCGCTGATCACTGCCGGGCCGACGTCGGCGGGCCGGTGGCCGCCGATCGCGGCGAACCTGCAGCGCCTCAGCTCGGTCGCTGGTCGCTGTCGGCGAGATACCGCGGATTGGCCACCGACAGCTTGTCGCGGACGCTCTCCCACACGAGGTCGCGCACCTCGTCGATCCGGTCGTCGAGCGCGCCGCTGCGGATGCGCGCTGCCAGTTCGGCGTCGTCGGCGACGCCGAGCGACGTGAGGCGCGCGGCGTGCCGCTCGGCGAGCGCCGAGCCACCACCGAGCTCGCGCTCGACGATCGCCAGCACGTTGGCAGCGACGCGAGCGTCGAAGCCGAGCTTTCCCTGCGCCGACCCGACCAGGTCGCGCTCGAGCCACTCGCGGACGGCCGCAATCAGCTCGCCTGCCGTCGGCCGGTCGTGCGGCGCCGTCACCAGCGCCCCTCGAGGGCGAGGAAGAGATTGTGCTCGTTCTCGCACACGCGTCGTCCGATGGCCGCCAGTTCGTGGCTGCGCGCATCGCCGGACAGGTGGGCGTTCGCCTGCATGATGCACATGATCCCCCACTTCAGCGTCCCGAGCACCTGCCACCAGTGCACGATGCCGGCAGCAGCGCCGGTGCCGCCGGCGGCGTGATAGGCGCCAATCAGTTCGTCGACGCCCCCGAGGCCCGCCACCTCGCCCGACCCGCCGAATCGCCACGCCTTCACGCACAGCCATCCGAGGTCTTCCATGGGGTCGCCGACATGGGCGAGTTCCCAGTCGAGCACGGCCCGCAGGCCGTCCGCGCCGACGATGACGTTGCCGAGGCGGAAGTCGCCGTGGACGAGCGACTGGCGCCGCGATGGCGGCCGGCGATCCTCGAGCCATCGGAAGGCGAGCTCGAATGCGGGATGCGGCTCGCCGAGCGCGTCGAGCACCTGTCGGTACTGCGCCACCTGGTCGCCCGAGTCCAGCCCGCCGATGTCCCCCACGTCGATGGCGTGGATCCGGGCAAGCGCCTCGCCGAACTGCGCGACGAGCGACTGCCGTGCGCCCGAATAGGCATCGTCGCGCAGGATTCGACGGGCGATCGTCTCGCCATCCACCGCCTCGAGCACCATGAATGGCCCGCCGATGTCTCCTGGCTCGGTGTCGGCGTCGACCACGGCCGGCACGGGGACGCCCGCCGCATGTGCGGCCCGCAGCACCCGCTCCTCGACTGCCAGGCTGCGAGTGTCGCCCCGCCGACGGCGCTGCAGCACGAGATGGCGTCCGGCGGCGGTGAAGCGGAACGTCTCACGCGACGCACCGCCGCTCAGGCGGACGAGATTGTCGACTGCGCCGCATCCGAGCCGGCGCCCGAGCGCCGCAGGCAGGTCGTCGGTCGGCATCAGCGGCATTGTCGCGCCATGCGGGTGCCTGTCGCACACCGGCCGGTCAGCAGTGGGCGCGCACCGTGGGATACGGATTCACCGGCGCGCCGCCGCCGGGGTGGATCTCGAAGTGCAGGTGCGGCGTCGAGTACTTCGCATTGCCGGTGTCGCCCATGTAGCCGATCACGGTGCCGGCAGCCACGTTGCCCGTCTGGGCGTACGAGTCGAGGTGTGCGTAGAAGTAGCTGTTGCCGTCGTTGCCGCGGAACCAGATGCCCAGGCCGCCGAGGTCGCTGCTGTTGCGCTTCGCGAAGCCCCCGACCACGGCGTAGAGCGGCGTGCCACGCGGGCCGATCATGTCGACGCCCTTGTGCGTGCGACCACCGCTGCGTGGCGCCCCCCACGTGTCGCTGAACGCGACGTGGGCGTTGCCGGTGGGGCAGATCCAGCCGGATCCACCGAGGATGGGCGGCGCACCACCCGAGCGGCCGGAGCCACCCGACGTGCGACCACGGGCCGCTGCAGCCTGATCGGCACGACGCCGCTTCTCGGCCTCGAGGGCCTTGCGCACGCGCTCGTCGCGCAGTCGTTGCTGCTCGATCCGCCGCAGGTTCTCGACTTCGGCGAGGGCAGCGTCGCGGAGGCCCACCGCCTGCGATGCCTCGTCCTCGATCGCCTGCCGCGTCGAGTCGAGCGACCGGCGCTTCTGTTCGAGATCGCGGCTCAGCGACTCGAACTCGTCGAGGTCGTCCTCGGAGTTCTCGTCGATCACCTGGCCGAACGCGGCAAGCTGCATCTGCTCCTCGGCACTGGAGAAGCCGCTCAGCAGCGGTGACGCCTGGTTCGAGCCCGCCCGGGTAAATCGGCGGACGGCGATGGCCTGCACTCGTGCACCGAGCGCGCCGATCTGCTGCTCGATCGCCGCGACCTCGACCTCGAGCGCAGCCTGCTCGAGCTCGAGCGCGTCGAGTTGGGAAAGCGCGTCGAAGTACGCATCGGCTGCCGCATTGGCGCGGTCTTGCGCATCGGCGATCTCGCGGGCTGCCTGCGCAGCGGCATCCTCGGCCGACACCACGGCCACTGCGCCCCCGCCGAGCACCGACAGCGGCCCGAGGGGCATCGCTGCGCCCACCACCAGTGTGGCGGCGGCCGAGGTGGCGACCCACCGGCGACGGCGGCGCGCGGCGACGCGCGCGTGAGGGCGCCCGTCGACGCCGCGCTGCGTCGCCCGGCCCGCGTCCCGACCCCGTCCCCGGGGGTGGCAGCGGCCGCTCACTCGGCCCCTCGCCCAGTCATTGGGTGGCAAGGCTACCAGATGTTTCGATCGCGTTACAGGGATGTCCGCGCGTGTGTTCGCCCATGCGGGGATCCCGACGCCGACGGCCGGCCCCGACGCCTAGGAGATCGCTCCGGCCCTCCGTGCGCACGCATCGCCTATGGTGCGCGGCGGCCATGATCCCCGCCGTCAGATTCCGATCGGTCTCGTTCGGCCGCGATGGACGGGTCATCCTCGCGCCGCTCGACTGGACGGTGCTGCCCGGCGAGCGGTGGCTGGTGGTCGGGGCCAACGGCTCCGGGAAGTCGACGCTGATTCGACTCGCCGCGCTCTACGAGCATCCGTCATCGGGCACCGTCGAGGTGCTCGGCGAGCGCCTCGGCAGCACCGACGTGCGCCAGCTTCGCCGTCGCATCGGATACCTCTCGGCGGCCCTCACTGCCGACCTCCGCGGCGAGCTGACCTGCCTCGATGTCGTGATGACGGCCAAGCACGCAGCCCTCGAGCCATGGTGGCACCGGTACGACGCCGACGACGAGGCTCGTGCGACGGCGTGCCTCGATCGGATGGGGATCGCGTGGACGGCACTGCGGCCGCTCGCCACCCTGTCGTCCGGCGAGCAGCAGCGCGTGCTGCTCGCGCGAACGCTCATGAACGAGCCCGGACTGATCCTGCTCGACGAGCCGAGCGCCCGTCTCGACCTCGGTGGCCGCGAGTCGCTCGTCGGCGCCCTCTCCGAGCTTGCGCTCGATGCTGGCGCGCCGCCGATGGTGCTCGTGACACACCATCTCGACGAGGTGCCGCCCGGCATCACACACGTGCTGATGCTGCGCGATGGCATCGTCGTCGCACGGGGACCGATCGAGCGGCACCTGACGGCTCCGTCGCTCAGCGAGTGCTTCGGCCTCGACCTGCATCTCGAGCGGCGCCCCGACGGACGCTGGGCCGCATGGCGGCGCACCGCGCCCTGACCCGCCAGACGTCAGGCGGATGCCAGCGCGGCGAGCCGTTCGCTCCCTGACGAGATCTGGTCGGCCAGCACGCGTTCGAGCACGCCGCCTGTCCAGAGCGCGCCGCCGTAGTGGAGATGCATCGTCACCGTCGAGCCCGAGCCCGCCGGAGTGGACGTCACCGTTGCCCGGAGGATCCACGGCGAGTGCTGCCGTCCGTCGAGCTCGCGTCGCTCGAACACCACCATTCCGTCAGCGGGGCGATGCTCGGTGCGCACCATCCGCAGTCGCTTGCTGCGCGCCAGCGGCCCGACCCGGGCGCGGAGCTCGACGCGCCACGCAGGGCCGTCGGGTTCGGCCGCATCAGCCGTCGCATCGTGCACGAGGTCGATCCACGACGGGTACAGCGCGAGGTCGTCGACGAGCGAGAACAGCCTCGGGGCATCGCAGGGCGCTTCGACGGCGGCGTGGACGTCCACTCCCTCAGTGTGGCCGAGCAGGTGCCCGGCTACGCAGTCGCGTCGTCAGTCGCCGGCGTCGCCCTCGAGCTCGGCGCTGCGGCCATCCTGCCGGGGCGCCGGAGCGGGCGCGCGACCGCGGCGCCCGAACGCTCGCGCCAGCAGCGGACTGCGCGCCTGCAGGACGCCCCCGAGGTCGTCTGCATGGTCGAAGACCGGACGCCACGGCGCAATCGGCGTGGCATCGACGGCGGCGGCCGGCGACTCGCCGGGCGCGTCGTCGACGTGCGTATCCGCAGTCGACTGCACGAGTGCGGGTTCGACGTCGACCTCGGGCCCCGCGCCGGGCGCATCCGGCACTTCCTCGCCGATGTCGTGACGCGGTGCGTCGCCGCCGTCGCCGGGTGCCGCAGGCTCGGCATCTGCATTGGCGCCGGCACCGGCATCGAGGTCGAGCAGGACCAGTTGCTCGGGCTGCGGACCCTCTGCCTGGCGCGCCCGGCGAAGACGGCGGCGCACGCCACCTGTGGCGGCAGGCGCTGCGTCGCCAGGGGAAGGGGCAGTGGCAGGGGCGGCGGACGGCGCCGTGTCGGCACGCGGTGCCGAGGGCGGCGGCGCCACCTCGCCCCGTGCCGCCACCGGCTGGGCCAGCGCCGAGCGTCGATCGTCGACCTGCCAGCCCCGTGGCACGACCATCGCGTCAGCGTGCCGTCGGCAGAGCGCGCCAGCACGGGGCGCTGCTCCGGGTGGCGCACCTGCGCCGAGGGCGTCGATCCACACCCGCAGCAGCGAGGTGTCGATGCCGTACGAGCACGATGCAGGTGCTGAGCATCCGGGGCGCTCGCACAGCCGTGTCATGGGATCACGGTACCGCGCCGCAGCGGATCGCCAATCGGGCGCCTCGCCGCACGAGGAAGGCGAGGCCAAGGGTGGGCGGTACAGGATTCGAACCTGTGACCCCTACGGTGTGAACGTAGTGCTCTAACCGACTGAGCTAACCGCCCCTTCAGGGCGTCGGCAATCTAGCAGGGAGCCCTCGGGGTCACACCCGGACGCAGGCGACTCCCCCGCCATCGCCGGCTCGATGCGCCCTCGTCTGCTGCGGACACGAGATCGCATCGACCACGATGGTGTCGACCACGCCGTCCTGCGATCCGTCGCACAGCGTCTCGATCGCATTGCCCTCGACGTCGATGACCGTGCACTCACCCGGCATCAGCCGACCGTCGACCGGGCGAAGCGGCGTCGAGGGCATGCGCGCCGCTGCCAGCAGCACGGCTGCCGACCCGAGGGCGATGACTGCGAGCATCGGACGCCACGGGAATCGCGGCGGGTCGAGATACCGGCCGAGCGGGTTCCGACGGGTGGCCGCTGACGACGGCCACGCCGCCCTGTCGGCGGCACCCGAGTTCGCCGTCGACGGCCGTGCAGTGCCGCCGGCGCCTGATGCAGCGCCGTCGAGCGCGCGGTCGTAGTCGACCCGGCGGCGCTCGTCGCCGAGCACCCGCCACGCCTCGTTGAGGCTCGCCATCCGGTCGTCGCCCCGACGCGTCGTGCCGTCCGACGAGACTGCATCGGGATGGTGCCGCCGCGCTGCAGCGCGGAATGCCGCCTTGATCTCGGCATGGGTCGCCGTGCGGGAAACGCCCAGCGTCTCGTAGTGGGTCACTGCGGCACCCGCCGGTACGAGCCGCCCGCCCTCGCCATCAGCCCCTCGTCGACGAGGTAGCGCCGAAGCGCCGCAACGTCGGCGTGCCGCTGACCGATGACGAGGTTCACCATCTGCTCGGAATACGCGCGATCTGGCTGGAAGTCGAGGACGAGCCACTCGAGCAGCACGCGGCGCACCGAGAGCTTGGCCGGAATCTGCGTGATCCGACCGCCGCGCACGAAGCGGCCGACGATCCGCCGACGGTGGTCGTCGAGCCCGGCCAGCGAGTCATCCGACGATTCGTCAGTAGCCGCGCTCGACATCGACATGCCCGATCAGATCCTCGCCGGCGGCGAAGGCACGCACATTTCGCTCGATGCGCTCCGAGAGCAGCGGCACGCCCATCTCCGGAGTGTTGCCGACGTGCGGCGTGATGATGCAGTTCGGGAGCGACCACAGCCGGTGATCGGGCGGCAGCGGCTCGGGCTCGGTGACGTCGAGCGCCGCGCCGCCGATGACGCCGTTCTCGAGCGCCCACACCAGGTCGTCGGTCACGATGTGCCGGCCCCGAGCGACATTGACGACCCACGACGTCGGCCGCATCTGCTCGAACTCTCCCCGCGAGAGCATGCCCTCCGTCTCGGGGGTCAGTGCCAGTGCCAGCACCACCAGATCGGCGTCGGGAAGCGCATCCACGTATCGGTCGGCCTCGAGCACCTCGTCGGCGCCGTCCATGGCGGTCGCGTGGCGGCGCACCACCGTCACCCGGCAGTCGAATGGCCGCAGCAGCCGCAGCAGCGACTCGGTGATGCCGCCACCGCCGAGGATCGTGACATTGGCGCCGATGAGGTTCTGGCCCACTGGCCCCGACCACGACGAGGCGCGAGCGTAGGCACCGACGTTGCGCATGCCGGCGAGCGCCATCGACAGCGCGAGTTCGGCGACCGGCTCGGCGTACACGCCCTTGCCACAGGTCCACACACGGTCGTCGTCGAACACCCCGGCGAACTGCTCGACTCCTGCCCACGGCAGCTGCACCCACCGCACGTGCGGGGCGTCGTCGAGCAGCGACCGCAGGCGGTCGGCGCCGCTCGGCTCGGCCCACACGATCGCCTCAGCCTCGGCAACCGGCACCACGTGACCGCCGCCGGCAGTGATGGCTGCCGCCATCCAGTCCGGTGCACTGTCGGGGGCGAGCGCAATCCGGGGTGGCGTGCCGTCGTCGTGCGCCGCCCGCTGCGGCGTACTTGGGGGAATGCTCGACATGGTGCGCTGAGCCTAACGGCCGGTGCCTGAGGCAAGCAGGCGATCGGCCACGGTGTCGCCCGACTCGAGCGCACCCTCCATGTAGCCGGTGCACGTGGCAACGTGCTCGCCCGCGAGGTGCACACGCCCCCACGGCGCGCGCACCACGTCCCAGTACGCGAGCACCTCGCCGGGCCGGTACACGGCGTAGGCGCCGCCGAAGCGGGGCTCGCTGCTCCATGCGCGAGATGTCCCGCCGATCTGCTGCGTGTCCAGTCCGTGCAGTTCGCGCATTCCCTGCGCTGCGAGCCCGACTCGCTCTGCGTCGGAGAGTTGCGCCCGTTCTAGGCCGCCGTCGCCGCCGCAGTAGCTCATGAGGATGCCCTCGATGCCGGGCTGGTCGATCGTGGGCTCGTAGACGCGCTGCACGCGCGCATCGGTGGTCGCGTAGCCGGGCGGCCATTCACGAGCTGCCCATTGCACGGCCGTCTTCGTGATGGCGCCGTAGCCGAGTCCGCCGATCGCCGCCGAGAGCGCCGCCGGCGGCTGTGGATCGAGCCGGATGCGTCGCGCGGCCGGCATCGAGCATGCCACGATCACGTGGTCGGCGTCGTAGGCGCCGTTGGCGGAGAGCACTCGGGCACCGCGCTCGTCCTGCTCGACCGCGGTCACGTCGACACCGCGCTCGATGACGTCGCCCAGCTCGGAGGCGAGGCCCTCGGCAATGCGCGACACGCCGCCCTCAACACGATGGGCTCGCACCACGGTGCCAGCACCCTCGCTGAATTGGTGCGCGCGCTGCTGGGCGACGAACAACAGCGAGACGTCGCCGGGCTCGGCGGCGAACTCTCCCTGCGCGTCGCGGCGGCGGATGAGCGCAGCGACGCGTCCGAGGCCCACCTCGGCAGCGAGGTCGGCGAGCGAACGCCGGTCGAGGGCCGCAGCATCGGGATGCGCCGTCGGCCGGGCCGGATCGGCGATTCCCGCAGCGGCATGCTCGAGCCGACGGTCGAATTCGTCGAGCTCCTCGAACGTCGACGGCCACTCGCGGCGTAGGTCGTCGGGGCTCAGCAGCCGGCCCTCGAGGTGCACCCACCTGCGGATCGAGGTCCACTGCTCGCCGGCACCCAGCCGGCGCACGCCGAATCGCTCCATCAGCTCGGCCATGCGATGGTGGTAGGTGTCGACCCACTCGGCGCCGGTCTCGGCGTACTGCCCGCCTGCGAACGCAGCCGCCACGGTGCGGGCCCGTCCCCCGACGCGCGTCCCGGCCTCGAGCACGATGACGTCGGCCCCGGCAGCGCGAAGGCGGACAGCGGCCCGCATGCCGGCAAGGCCGGCGCCGACGACAACGACGCGCATGACGAGAACCCGGCGAGGCTCAGCTGCCGCCGGCGAGCGTCGCCGCGATCTGCGACGACGAGTCGCCTGAGCGGCGAAGGACCGAGGCGACGAACGCAAGGGCCGCCATCGTGATGGCGAACAGCACCACTGCGCCGACGCCCCAGAACGGCTTGATCGTGCTCTTCTGCGCACCGAGCAACGCCACGGGGAATGTCGACGAGCCCGCATCAGACACCAGCGCCGAAATCACCGTGTTGTCGATGCAGAGCGTGAACGACAGCAGGCCGCCGGCGATGAGTGCCGAGGCAATGAGCGGCAGCGTCACCTGGCGAAAGGCCCGCCCTGGCGGGGCCCCGAGGTCGCCTGCCGCCTCTTCGAGCGCCTCGTCGAGGCCGGCGAGCCGCGCCCGTACTATGAGCGTCACGACCGCCGAGGCGTAGAGCGACTGGCCCACCCACAACTTGTTGATGCCCATGCGGAATGGCCCGAAGTCGCTGGCGAACGGGCCTCCGAGGCGCGGGAACCACGTGGCGAGCGCGATGGCGTCCATGATCTCGGGCGTTACCAGGATGAGGAACACGGCAGCCATGAAGCCGCCGGTCCACTTGCCGGGGCGGCGTGCCAGCGCGGTGCCGGCGAGTCCGCCGATGACCACTGCGATCACCGTGGCGCCGAACGCTGCGAGGAACGAGTTCCGCATCGCATCACCGACGTTGGCATCGCGGAAGATCCGGCGATACCACTCGGTGGTGAAGCCGGTCGACATCAGCGCCACGAGGAACGCAGCCGGACCCGCCCACCGCTCGAGGCGAGGCCGCCTGATCCCCGTGACCCGGCGCAGCAGTCGCGGCCCGTAGACACCGAGGGCAACGACGGCAGCGAACACCACCAGTGTCGTCAGGGTGCGGTCGGCCCTGAAGAGCCGCCCCCACCACTGCGTGCCCGGTCCACCCCAGATGACGAAGTTGCCGCCGTCGTTGAACGAATGGGCGATCACCAGCACGATGGGGATGAAGAGGAACAGCAGCACCAGTGCCACCCAGGCGGCAAGGAGGCCCTTCACTGCATCGAAGGCGCGCTGGCGCGTCGAGGCACGCGCCGTCGACATGCGCCGCTCGTACAACGATGCACGCAGGCCCTGGAGCATCGGCGACACCCGCCGGACGACGAGGCGCAGGCCGAGCACGATCGCCGCGCCGATGCCGAGCGTGAGCAGCACGGCCGCAATCAGCAGCACGGCCATCGCCGAGCCGAGCGGCCAGTTCTGCGCATCGCCGAACTGGCTGGCGATCATCGATCCGATCATGTTGCCGTCGGCGCCGCCGAGCACCCGTGCCGTGACGTAATCGCCGCACATCGGAATGTACGTGAGCAGCACGGCTGCCGCTACGCCCGGCCCCGCAAGCGGCAACGTGACACTGGCGAACGTCGCAAGCCGGCCGGCGCCGAGGTCCTTGCTCGCCTCCCGCATCCGCACGTCGATCCGGTCGAGCGCCACGAAGAGCGGCAGGATCACGAAGCCGAGGTAGTTGTAGATCACCGCCAGTTGCACTGCCACCGGCGTCTGCAGGATGTCGATTGGCCCGCTGAGGATCCCCACGTCCTGCAGCCACTTCGACAGCGACCCGGTCTTGGCGAGCGGAATCTTCCACGCCACCGTGCGGATGAGGAAGCTGGTGAAGCTCGGCACCACCACCAGCGCAAGTAGGACGGCACGCCACTTCTCGCTGACCTTGAACGCGAGGAAGTAGGCGGTGGGGAATCCGATGACGATGCAGAGCGCCGTGGCGATCACCGCGATGCGGATCGTCTGCTTGAACGTGGTGAAGAACGTGTCGTCGAACGCCTCTCGGTAGTTGTGCCACCCAAGCGAGCTGAGATCGACAGGGATCCGCTGCGCAGAGTCCTTCGTGCCGAACGAGTACAGCACGATGAACCCGATGGGCACGGCGAAGAAGAGCACGTACCACACCATCGAGGGGATGGCGAGGGCGAACCTCGGCCCTCGCCACCTCCTCGGGCGCGCACTGTCGAGCGCAGCGGTCACAGCATCAGCCTGCGGCGTTGGCCTTGACCTTGTTCATGATGTCGACGAGTCGGTCCTGGGACGAGTTCACGGCACCGGTCTGCATCGTCGCCACCTGCTCGTCGCCGAAGAAGATCATGTCGCCGTTGACGAGGTCGGGTACCAGCTCGCCGATCAGCTGATCGATGCTCTTCATGCCGCTGTGGTAGCCGTGGTAGTTGAGATCGCGGATCGAGATCTCGGGAACGAGCAGCCAGTTGATCCAGGCGTGGGCGGCCTCTGGGTTCGGAGCACCAGCGGCGATTGCATAGGTATCCATCCAGAGCTCGGTTGCAGGGGCGCCGAGCACCCACTTCCACACCGACGGGTCGCCGCCTGCCTCCTCGATGCGGACGAGTGCCTGGCGGGCGTCGCCGTTCCACGCCGCCGACAGAGCGTAGGCGCCCTCGGCGAGCGCGGTGCTCGGATAGCTGTCGAAGGCCTTGATGTGCGACGCCAGCTGGTTGACCATGAAGTCCTCGCAGGCGTCGAGATCGGCTGCATCCTCGGTGGTCCAGTCGATGCCGTTGGCCCAGAAGTACATGCCGCACAGGTTGGGGGCGGTGTCGAGGACCGAGCAGTTGCCGCTGGCCTCGTTCATGCACGCATCAAGGAAGTCGCCCCACGTGGCGATGTCGCGCGAGATCACCGAGGTGTCGTAGATCCAGCCGGTGGTTCCCCAGTCCTTGCAGACCGAGTAGTCGTTGTCGGGATCCCAGGCGCGGCCGAGATACTGCGGATCGACGTTGACGATGTTGGGCAGGAGCGACTTGTCGAACTTCTGCAGGAGCCCCTTGTCGACCATCTGGGGGATGTACACGCCGGTCGGCACGACGATGTCGAATCCGCTTGCCCCGCTGCCAGCTGACAGCTTGGTGATGAGGTCCTCATTGCTTCCGTAGTAGTCGACCTTCATCGACACCCCGAGGTCGCTCTCGGCGAGGGCACCAACCAGCTCGGGGTCGTTGTAGTCGCCCCACGTGTACATGCTGAGCGTGCCCTCGGCCTTGTTGACCACTCGGCTCCAGTCGCCGCTGGCCTGCGTGCCGCCATCGCCGCCGTCACCGCCCTCGTCGCTGCCGCCGCAGGCGACGCCGAGGATGCCGAGGCCGGCAGCCGCGCCGCCCATCTGCAGCACGCTGCGGCGTGACAGCACCTGGCGGAAGCTGTGCGGGGCGAGGATCTTCACGGGTTCGGGCTTGCGGGCCATCAGGCTCTCCTTGTTGTTGATGTTGGGGTTGAGACTCGGGATTGCGGTGCTAGTACGGGTTCGGACAGGGTTGGTTGCGGTGCACCGGCGGCCGGCGCCGGCGCGTGATGTCAGGGGCTCAGTCGTCGGTCTCCACGGCGGGCCCGGCGAGCACGAGGTCGGCCTGGCGGGCCGAGAACGAGTACACGTCGGCGGGCGTGAACGTGCACCACACCTGCTCGCCACTGGAGAGCCGCGGCGCATTGGCACGCGGCGTGAGCACCAGCACGTCGCGGCTGGCAGTGCGCACCACGTACTGCAGGGTGTCGCCGAAGTGGGCGACGCTGGCGACGGTGCCCGGAATCGAGTTGCGGCCGGTGCCCGGGTCGGCGGTGACCAACTGGAAGTTCTCGGGGCGGACGGCGGCGAGCGCAGGCTCGCCGGGATTCACCTTCTCGTCGGGGTTCGACACGACGAACACGGTGCCGTCGTCGGCGCGCACGCCATCGGCGGTGGCGGTGCCGCGCCAGAAGTTGTTCCGCCCGATGAACCCGGCCACGAACGCCGAGGCCGGCCGCTCGTAGACCGTCTCTGGATCGGCGAGTTGCTCGATGTGGCCGTCGAGCATGATGGCAATGCGGTCGCTCATGCTCATGGCCTCCTCCTGGTCGTGGGTGACGAAGATGAACGTGATGCCCAGCTGGCTCTGCAGCAGCTTCAGCTCGATCTGCATCTCCTCGCGCAGCTTTCGGTCGAGGGCACCAAGCGGCTCGTCGAGCAGCAGCACGCTCGGTCGGTTGACCAGCGCCCTCGCAACCGCGACGCGCTGCTGCTGTCCGCCCGACATCTGGCGCGGCCTGCGGTCGGCCAGTTTGGTCATCTTCACCATGTCGAGTGCCTCGGCAACGCGAGCGGCGATATCGGACTTGCTGACGCCCTTCTGCCGCAGGCCGTAGGCGACGTTGTCGGACACGGTCATGTGCGGGAACAGCGCATAGTGCTGGAACACCGTGTTGACATCGCGCCGGTACGGCGGGATGCCCTGCACGTACTGGCCGCTGATGCGGATGAATCCCTCGTCGGGCTGTTCGAAGCCGGCCAGCATCCGCAGGGTGGTGGTCTTTCCGCATCCCGACGGACCGAGCAGCGAGAGAAACTCGCCCGGCTGCACCATCAGGTCGATGTGGTCGACGGCCACCATCTGGCCGAAGCGCTTCGTGACGCCCTGCAGTTCGACCGCGCCTCGCTGGCCCGGCATGACGTCCGCGTTCATCGCTCCGGTCACTGCGCTCCCCCGTATGGCTGCCGCCCCTAATGAGACCGGGACGACCGTGCCGTAATTCTTCCACGCCGCCGCCCCTCTCTGGGGCCACGCCAGCGCAGAGCGTGTCATGGGGCGGGCCGTGGCGCAAGGACGCCGGCCTTGCGCCGCGCCGACACCCGTGGCCGGCGGCCGACCCGACTGCCCGATCCCTTGCGGTCGGCGCGACCGATGGCAACAATTCGCTGCCTATGGACCGCACCGGCTCGCACCTCGACGCCACCGACCGCGCCATCATCGAGGAGTTGCAGCGCGACGGTCGCGTGCCCTTCACCCGGCTCGGCGCCGCAGTCGGGCTGTCCGAGGCAGCCGCCCGCCAGCGCGTGCAGCGACTCGTCGACGCCGGCGTGATGCAGGTGGTGGCCGTGACCAATCCCCTCTCGCAGGGAAAGCGCCGCATGGCGCTCATCGGCATCGCCACCGAGGGCCCCACCGAGACCATCGCCGCGTCGCTGCAGGCGATGCCCGACATCGACTACCTCGTCGTCACTGCCGGGTCATTCGACCTGATGGCCGAGGCGGTGGTGGATGACGACCAGCAACTGCTCGACCTCACCAACCGCATCCGCCGCGTCGAGGGCGTGCGCAGCACCGAGACCTTCATCTACCTAGACCTGGTGAAGCAGACCTTCACCTGGGGCGCGCACTGAGCGGCATCGCCGCTGCGTCGAAGCAGTCGCCGACCACCGGCGACGAAGCCCGGCACCACGCTGCGCCGCTCAGCTGTTGATGTTGGCCATCACGTGCTTGATGCGCGTGTAGTCATCGAGCGCGTAGGCGCTGAGATCCTTGCCGTAGCCCGACTTCTTGTAGCCGCCGTGCGGCATCTCGGCGACGAGCGGGATGTGGGTGTTGATCCACACGCAGCCGAAGTCGAGGGCCTTCGCCATGCGCATGGCGCGGCCGAAGTCCCTGGTCCACACGCTGCTGGCAAGCCCGTACTCGACGCCGTTGGCCCAGCGCACCGCCTCGTCCTCGTCAGTGAAGCGCTGCACCGTGATGACCGGGCCGAAGATCTCGTTCTGGATCATCTCGTCGTCCTGGCGAAGGTTGGCGATGACGGTGGGCTCGTAGAAGAACCCCTTGCCGCTGACTGCGCGCCCTCCCGCCACCACCTCGGCATGCTTCGGCGCGCGCTCGACGAGCCCGCTGACGCGCGCCAGCTGGCTCGGGTTGTTGACCGGCCCGTAGAGAACGTCCTCTTCGTCGGGCATGCCGGTGCGCGTGCCCTTGGCCTGCTCGGCCAGTGCGGCGACGAAGTCGTCGTAGGCGCCGGGCGAGCAGATCACCCGCGTCGCAGCCGTGCAGTCCTGGCCGGCGTTGAAGTACCCGGCAATGGCGATGCCCTCTGCGGCGGCGGCGATGTCGGCGTCGTCGAACACCACGACCGGGGCCTTGCCGCCCAGTTCGAGGTGGCAGCGCTTCAGGCTGTCGGCGGCCGCGGCAGCGACCTCCTGGCCGGCGCGCACCGAGCCGGTGACGCTCACCATGCTGGGTGTCGGGTGCACCACCATCGACCGTCCGGTGTCGCGGTCGCCGCACACCACGTTGAGCACGCCGGCCGGCAGGAACTCGGCGGCGATCTCGGCGAGCAGGCCGCTGGTGGCGGGCGTGGTGTCGCTGGGCTTCAGCACCACCGTGTTGCCGGCGGCGATCGCCGGGGCGAACTTCCAGACGCCCATCATCATCGGGTAGTTCCACGGCGCCACCTGGGCGCACACGCCGACCGGCTCGCGGCGGATCATGCTGGTCATGCCCTTCATGTACTCGCCGGTGCTCTTGCCCTCCAGGTGGCGCGCTGCCGTGGCGAAGAAGCGAATCTGGTCGACCATCGGGGGAATCTCCTCGCTGCGGACGAGATGCGCCGGCTTGCCGCAGTTCTCGACCTCGAGGGCGATCAGCTCGTCGGCCCGGGCCTCGACGGCGTCGGCGATGCGGAACAGCGCCAGCGACCGCTCGCTCGGCGTCGAGTCCTTCCACTCGTCGAAGGCAGCCGCGGCGGCCGACATGGCGGCATCGATGTCGGCGGCACCCGACAGCGCCGCCGTCGCGTACTGCTCGCCGGTGGCCGGATTCACCACTGCCGTGGTGCGGCCGTCGTGTGCGTCGACGTAGGCACCATTGACGAAGTTCTTGAACGACTTCATTGTCCCGACCATCCCTCGTGGCTCAGTGCAGTGCCCACCGGCGCTGCGATGGCGCCGATGGTAGCGAGCAGCGCCGCGTGGCGACAGGGGCGGCCACCACCCTCAGCCGATGACGGGCCGCAGCACGAACTTGCTCTCCGTGCGCGCCGCCCCTGCCTCCGACTTCAGCCACCTGATGAACTCGTCGAGGCCGGCCGCCCCGGGGCAGTCGACGATGATCGTGTAGTCGGCCGGCCCGGTGACGTACACCGCCAGCGACACCTCGTCGCGGTCGCGCAGTCGCTCCTCGAACCGCGCGGGATCGTCGCCGGGTGCCAGCGAGGCGTCGATGACGGCCCGCACGTCGCGCCCGAGTGCCTGAGGATCGATCGACGCCGCATAGCCGCGGATCACGCCTGCCGCCTCGAGCCGACGCACCCGGTCGGCTGCCGACGACGGCGCCAGCGCCACGCGGTCGGCGAGTTCCCGCCAGCTGAGGCGGCCATCTCGCTGGAGGATGTCGATGATTCGACGGTCGATTGCGTCGATCACCATTGCATCAACGGCCATACTCCAATTCTTGCCGATGACATCCCGTTGATCAACGGGCTCTGCCAGAGGATCATCAGTCCCATGATCACGACCGTCGGTGTGCCCAGGGAGATCAAGACGCAGGAATACCGGGTGGCGATGACCCCCGACGGAGTGCGCGAGTTCGAGCGACTCGGCATCGACGTATTCGTCCAGTCCGGCGCCGGCGAGGGCGCCAGCATCAGCGACGACGACTACCGCGCCGCCGGGGCCACGATCGTGCCCACCGCCGCCGACGCGTGGGCCCAGCAGATGGTGGTGAAGGTGAAGGAGCCCATGGCAGAGGAGTTCGGGTTCCTCCGCCGCGACCTCACCCTGTTCACGTACCTGCACCTCGCCGCCTACCCCGAGGTGGCCAAGGCCCTGCTTGCCGCCGGCACCACCGGCATCGCCTACGAGACGGTCCAGTTGCCCACCGGCGCGCTGCCGCTGCTGGCGCCGATGAGCGAGGTGGCCGGTCGGCTGGCGCCGCAGATGGGCGCCCACTACCTCGAGCGCCACAACGGCGGGCGGGGCGTGCTGATGGGCGGCGCACCCGGCGTGCAGCCGGCGAAGGTGGTCGTGCTCGGCGCCGGCAACGTCGGCTGGAACTCGGCGTGGATCGCCGCCGGCATGGAGGCAGAGGTCGTGCTGGTCGACAAGAACCTCGACCGCCTGCGCTGGGTCGACCAGATCAACAAGGGCCGCATCGTCACCCTCGCCTCGAACCGCGGCGCTCTCGAGCGCAACATCGCCGATGCCGATCTCGTCATCGGCGCCGTGCTCGTGGCTGGCGGCCGCGCCCCCGTGGTGGTCACCGAGGACATGGTGCGCACCATGAAGAAGGGCGCCGTCATCGTCGACGTCGCGGTCGACCAGGGCGGCTGCATCGAGACCATCCGCGAGACCACGCACGCCGACCCGGTGTACGAACTGCACGGGGTGCTCCACTACGCCGTGGGCAACATGCCCGGCGCCGTACCGCACACCAGCACCTACGCGCTCACCAACGCCACGCTTCCGTACCAGCTCGAGGTCGCCCACCTCGGCGTCGCCGAGGCATGCCGACGCGATCGCGCCCTCGCCCTCGGGGTGAACACCCATGCGGGCGCCGTCACCAACGGTCCGGTGGCCGAGTTCCTCGGCGTCGAGGCGGTCGACCCCGTCGCCGCCGTCGGCTGACGCAACTCTCCGCTCGCCGCTCGTCGCCGGCGCCGCATAGGTTGCGGCCATGTCAGTTCCCGCCGCGTCGCTCGACCTTCCGGTGCTCGAGGGTCGCCGTGCCACCGAGGTGGAGGGCCTGCCCGACGGCGCATGGCTCGCCCGGAGCCCGTTCGGCTACGCCGTCTGGAAATATGACGATGCCGTGGCCATCCTGCGCGACAAGCGGTGGCACAACGCGGCCGGCCGGATTCCCGAGCTGATGGGCATCACCGACGAGCGGTTCCTGTCGCGCCAGAACGTCAACATCCTGAGCGCCGAGGGCGACGTGCACACCCGCCTGCGCCGACTCGTGGCGCCGGCATTCTCGCCGCGGTCGGCCGACCGCCTGCGCCCCTTCATGCGCGAGGTGATCAACGGCCTCGTCGACGCCGTCGCACCCGCCGGCCGCGCCGACTTCGCCGTCGACATCTGCGAGCCGTATCCGATTCCCGTCATCTGCGAGCTGCTCGGCGCGCCCAAGGGCGACTGGCAGCTGTTCAGCCGCCTCGCCAACGACGTGCTCGAGGTGTTCTCGCTCGACATCGCCGAGAAGCTCGAGCTCATCATGAGGTCGCAGGACGAGCTCGACGCCTACACCCGTCAGCTCATCGCCGAGCGACGCGGCAAGCCGGCCGACGACCTGCTCAGCGACCTCATCGCCCAGGAGGAGGCCGGCGACCGGCTCACCACCGACGAGCTGGTGATGATGGTGAACGCCGTCATCGTCGGCGGCACCGACACGACGCGCAACCAGCTCGGATGCGCGGTGAGCCTGTTCGCTGACCATCCCGAGCAGTGGGCAATGCTGGCCGAGCGGCCCGAACTCGCACCCCGGGCCGTCGAGGAGTCGATGCGCTACTTCGGCGCCGTTCGCGGCACGGCGCGTTTCGCCAGCGTCGACATCGACTACCGCGACGTGCGGTTCCCCGCCGGCACGTTCATGGGCGTCGGCATCGCCGATGCCAACCGCGACCGGGCGGTGTTCGCCGAGCCGATGTCGTTCGACATCACGGCCCACAAGGGCGACCAGCCGCACCTCACGTTCGGCTCCGGCATCCACTACTGCCTCGGCCAAGCCCTCGCCCGCGCCGAGTTGCAGGAGGCGCTGCCGCTGCTGGCCCAGCGGATGCCCGGCCTGCGACTCGACGGCGTCCCGACGTGGAAGCCCGACGGCGTCGGCATCTTCGGACCGGCATCAATGCCGGTCTGCTTCGAGCCCGGCCACTGACCCTCCGGCGGCCGAGGGCCACCGCCCGATCAGATCGGCAGGTCGCCGG
>JBJTRF010000083.1:0-3675 GCA_046076025.1 Ilumatobacteraceae bacterium | reverse complement strand
GCCGAGTCGCCCGAGCGCACTACGGTGACGCTCCATGTCGTATCGATTCGCCACGCGGACATCGCGGCTGCGTTCGTCGGCGATTCGCGACCTGCTGAAGGTCACCGAGATGCCCGACATGCTGTCGCTCGCCGGTGGGCTGCCCACCGCCGACAGTTTCCCGCTGGCCGACCTTCGGCGCGAGGCCGACCGACTGCTCGGCGAGTTCGGGCCGCGGGTCGTGCAGTACTCGGCGACCGATGTCGTGCCCGAGCTTCGCCGGTGGATCGCGTCCACCTACGGCGACGTGCTCGGCCGGCCCGTCGCGGTTGACGGCGACGTGGTCGTCACGCACGGCTCGCAGCAGGCACTCGACCTCATCGCAAAGGTGCTCGTCGACCCGGGCGACGTGGTGGTGAGCGAGTCGCCGGCATATCTCGGGGCCGTGCAGGCGCTCGAGTTGTTCGAGCCCCGCTTCGAGGTGGTGCCCGGCGACGAGCACGGCATGCGCGTCGAACTGCTGGCCGAGCGGCTCGCGCAGGGCCTTCGTCCTCGCCTGGTGTACGTCGTGCCGAACTTCCACAATCCCTCGGGCGCCACCATGTCGCTCGAGCGCCGCCGGCTCCTGGCGCGGCTCGCCGACGAGTACGAGCTGCTCGTCGTCGAGGACGATCCATACGGTGCCATCCGCTTTGCCGGCGAGCCGCTGCCGCCGGTGGCGGCCTTCAGCGAGCGCGTCGTGCACCTCAGCACCTTCTCGAAGATCGTTGCGCCGGGCTTCAGGGTCGGCTGGATGATCGGGCCTCCCGAGGTGATGTCGTGGGTCACGCGGGCCAAGCAGGCAGCCGACCTGCACACGTCGACCTTTGCCCAGCTGCTGCTGGCCAACATCGTCGACCAGCCCGGCTGGCTCGACGTGCAGAAGGAGCGCATCGTGCCGATGTACCGCGACCGCTGCCACGCCCTCGCCGACGCCCTCGAGTCGCGCATCGGCGATCGAGTCCGCTTCCACCGGCCCGAGGGCGGCATGTTCCTCTGGTCCGAGTTCGACGACGTCCCCGACACGTCGGCGCTGCTGCGCCATGCAGTTGCCGAGGGCGTCGCCTTCGTGCCCGGATCGGCCTTCACCATCGACCAGGTGCCCGGCCCGATGGCGCGGTTCTCGTACTCGACGCTCGCTCCCGACCGACTGGACGAGGCGGTACGCCGACTCGCGGCCGGCCTCGCCGCGCACGACGTCGAGCGGCGCTGACCGACACCTCCGGCGTCGCCCTGGTCGCGACGGAGGGCATACGGTGTGGGGACACTCGTCGTTCGACCAGCAAGGAGCAGGTATGCCGCTGAACCCAGATGCCGTTGGCGAGACCGGCGACGCCCGGACCATCTCGTGGACATCGAAGGACGCGTTGCTGTACGCCGTCGGCATCGGTGCCGGCGAGGGTGACCTGCGGTTCTCGACCGAGAACACCAAGGACACGCCGCAGGTCGTGTACCCGACCTTCGCCGTGGTCGCCGGGTCGGGCACGCACTCGGCGGGCGCCAGCGCGATGTCGAAGATCGGCACCATCAACTGGGCGATGCTCGTGCACGGCTCGCAGTCGGTGACGCTGCACCGTCCGATTCCCGTCGAGTGCCAGGCGGTTGTCCGCGACCGGATCGTGGCGATGTACGACAAGGGCAAGGCCGGGGTCGTGGTGCTCGAGAACAACGTCACCACGGCAGACGGCGAACCGCTCTTCGACACGCGTTCGGCGCTGTTCATCCGCGGCGAGGGCGGCTGGGGCGGCGATCGCGGGCCGAGTGGCCCGCAGCACGAACCCCCTGCCGGCGCGTCACCCGACCATGTCGTGACACTGCAGACATCGCCCGACCAGGCATTCGTCTACCGACTGTCGGGCGACCGCAATCCGCTGCACACCGATCCATCGTTCGCCGCGCTCGGCGGCTTCGACCGACCGATCCTCCACGGCCTGTGCACCTATGGCTTCACGGGCCGTGCACTGCTGGCCGAACTGTGCGACGACGACGTTGCCCGCTTCCAGCACATCGAGGGCAGGTTCTCGGCGCCGGTGCTGCCCGGCGACGCGCTCACGGTGCGCATCTGGCGCACCGGGGCGACCAGTGCCGTCTTCACCACCTCGGTGGGCGACCGCGTCGTCATCGACCAGGGTTGCGTCTGCTTCTCCTGACGACCGCGCTCGCAGGGCTGGCAGTGCCGGCGACTCGGTCGCCGATTCAGTCGCCGTAGTCGAACTCGGCGACGCCCGGCTCGGGTGTGTGGTAGTCGCCGTGCTGGGCCGTCCACACTGCGACGGTGGTGCGCAGTCCGGTGGGCTGGTCGAGCACGCCGGCGCAGATGGCGACGAACTCGCCGAGGTCGTCAGCCCGCCAGAACAGCGACGACCCGCACGTGCCGCAGAACCCGTACTCGATCCCGGGCACTGGCGCATACCAGCGCAGCGACTCGGACGAGTGCAGGTCGACCTGCGAGGGCGCGCACGAGGTGGTGGCCAGGTGGTGTCCTGTGAACTGGCGGCAGCGATAGCAGTGGCAGTTGTTCACCGGGCCGAGCGGAGGCTCGACGGTGAAGTGCACGCCGCCGCACATGCAGCGGCCATCGATCGGCCCCGACGGCCCGCTGTCGCCCACGACGACATCTTGCCCTGCGGCACCGTCGGTGCCGCGCATGTCGGCTGCCGAACTCAGCGAGCGCGGAGTGCGGCGACGGCGTCGGCGAGCGGCACGTCGACCCGCTCGCCCGTCCTGCGGTCCTTCACCTCGACGTTGCCGTCGGCGAGCCCGCGGCCCACGACGACGATGGTGGGCACGCCGATGAGCTCGGCATCGTTGAACTTCACGCCGGGCGACACGCCGGTGCGGTCGTCGAGGAGCACGCGCAGGCCGGCCGCCTCGCAGTCGGCTGCGAGCTGCTCGGCTGCGGGCAGCTGCGGATCGGTGGGCTTGCCTGTGGCGACAATATGCACGTCGGCGGGCGATACCTCGCGCGGCCAGATCAGGCCCTTGTCGTCGCAGTTCATCTCGGCGATCGCCGCCATTGCGCGCGAGACGCCGATGCCGTACGACCCCATCGTGACCACGCGAGTCTCGCCGTGCTCGTCGAGCACCGTGAGGCCGAGCGCCTCGGCGTACATGCGGCCGAGCTGGAAGATGTGTCCGATCTCGATGCCACGAGCGATCTCGAGCGGAGCACCGCATCGGGGGCACGGGTCGCCGCCCAGCACCTCGGCGGCCTCGATGGTGCCGTCGGGCGCGAAGTCGCGGCCGCACACGAGGCCGTGGACGTGGCGGCCGGGCTGGTCGGCGCCGGTGATCCACGCCGTGCCGGCGACGATGCGCGGGTCGACCAGGTAGCGCACGCCGGCCGGCTTGCCGTCGCCGAGCGCGCCTGGCCCGATGTAGCCCTTCGCAAGGTGGGGATTGGCGGTGAAGTCGGCCTCGGAGAAAGGCTCGATCTCGGCGGGCGCCATCTGGGCCTCGAGTCGCTTCATGTCGACCTCGCGGTCGCCCGGCACGCCGACGGCGAGCGCCGAGGTCGTGCCGTCGGGATGCCGCAGGCGGACGACGAGATTCTTCAGGGTGTCGGCGGCGGTCCAGGCGCGGTCGGCACGACGGAGGTCGTCGCGGGCGTTGAAGAGGTCGACGAGGGTCTGGATGGTGGGCGTGTCGGGCGTGTCG
>JBJTRF010000082.1:0-2099 GCA_046076025.1 Ilumatobacteraceae bacterium | reverse complement strand
GGGCAACGACGGCACACGGTTCACCGACATGGTCCTCGAGCTCAATGAGGTCCTCGGGTTCCCAGTCCCGGTCGCCGGCTACGACATGGCCCAGTACGCGGCGAACCACGACCGGCTGATGGCCGCCGGGACGGCGTCGGTGGGCAAGGTGCACCGAAACGCGAAGTCACAACCGAAGTCGATCCAGCTCGGCGAGCACACCTTCAAACTGGCCGACGCCAGCAAGCAGCAGCAACCGGTCATCATCGTCGACGGATGGCCCGGCATCATCATCCCCACGGTCGACGGCAAGAAGTGGGCAGCACTCCAACCGGTCCAAATCAAGAACGCGCGGAACAAGGACGGCGACTGGCGGTGGTGGCAGTACTGGCAGGTCCGCGATCTCCCCGAGGTCCCACGCGCGCTGCGCGGCGCAGTCGTGCACATCCGCCACTCGTACTCGGCCAAGTACGACGGCGACCAGTCGCGCAGCCAGGCGCTCCGCCTGCACCTCGAAGGCTCACCCGGCTACAACGCGGTCTTCCCGAAGCGCAACGACATCGAGTCGATGCACCGCCACCTCAAGGACCTGATGTTCAACGACCGCGTGTCGACCATCGGCGACCGCAACCTACGCATCTGGCTGCACACCTACCAGACCCGGCTGAGCCGCACCGCCCTCATCGCATGGCACTACCGCACCGGCGGCGACATCAGCGAGTGTTCGGCGAGTGGAAACCGCCACCACAACGCCGAACGGCCGCCGCCTGACCCCGATCAGCCGACACCGAGCTGGCCGGGCGCGCCCCTGAGCGTCACCGACGGCGCTCGAACCTCCTCGCCGGCCGCCGACACGGGCGGATACCCTCTCCGACGGAACGTTCCCGCCTCGCCCGACCATTTCGGAAGAGCAATCGGAACACTCCCCGCTCCCGTAGCTCAGCGGATAGAGCAACGGTTTCCTAAACCGCAGGTCGCAGGTTCGATCCCTGCCGGGGGCGCCAACCGTGCTGTGCCCCCGCCGGATGTCACCCCTGTGCCGTGAATGCGTCGTTGTCGGGGTAGGGGAACCATTCGGGGTCGGCCTCGGCGGTGGGGGAGATCATCACCATCTTCGAGCGGCGGAACTGCTCGAGGCCCTCGGCGCCGAGCTCGCGTCCTGATCCGGTGAACTTGCGGCCGCCGAACGGCACGGCGTCGTTGTCGTTCAGCGGGGTATTCACCCACACGATGCCGCTCTCGATCTCGTGCACGGCACGGAACGCCTCGTGCAGGTCGCTCGTGTAGATATTGGCGCCGAGGCCAAGCTCGGAGTCGTTTGCCCGCTCGATCGCCTCGTCGAGGCTTGCCACCCGGCACACCGGCGCCACCGGGCCGAACGTCTCGCCGTGCATGATCTCGCTGTCGGCCCGCACCTCGAGCACGGTGGGCTCGTAGAACCAGCCTCGACCCAGGCCATCGGGTCGCTTGGCACCGCAGACCACGCGGGCGCCCTGGTCGATGGCGCGCTGCACCACCCGCTCGACGCGGTCTCGCTCGCGTGCTGCGGCGAGTGGTCCCATGTCGACGGTGTCAAGGCCGCTGCCGATGCGCAGTGCCTGCGCCTGTGCGGCGAAGGCCTCGATGAATTCGTCGTACACGTCGCCGTGCACGTAGAAGCGCTCGGCCGACGTGCACACCTGGCCGCAGTTGAGGAACGCGGCGAAGGCGGCGCCGCGCGCCACCACCTCTACCGGTGCCGACGGCATCACGATGAACGGGTCGTTGCCCGACGCCTCGATGAGCACCGGCTTGAACCGCTCGGCCGCGGCGCGGGCAACTGCCTGTGCTGCCGGCACGCTGCCCGTGAACGCGATGCCGTGCGTGTGCTCGTGTGCCACCAAGGCCTGCCCCGCAGCGGCGTCACCGGTGATCACCTGCACGAGGCCGGGCGGCAGGTGCTCGAACGCCTTCATCGCCAGCAGCAGCGTTGTGGGCGTGAGATCCGACGGCTTCACGATGATGGCGTTGCCTGCCGCCAGCGATGCCGCTGCCTGCCATCCGAACAGCAGCACCGGGAAGTGGAACGGCACGATTGACACCACCACGCCCAGCGGCTCCTTCAGCGTGAAGTGCATCTG
>JBJTRF010000081.1:0-38996 GCA_046076025.1 Ilumatobacteraceae bacterium | reverse complement strand
CCGCGGCGCGGGCCTCGGTTTGGCGCGCCGCGGCCGCGGTCGGACTGCGCGTCGGCCGAGGCGGGTCGGCCGCGCCGCGCCGCGCCGCCCGGTGCCGCGCTGCGCGATCCGCTGCCGGTGCCGGTGCGGCCGGTGCCGGCGCGGCTGCCGCTTGCGCCGGTGCGTCGGCCCTGAGCGCCACCGCTGGATGTCGCGCGTCCCTGCGAGCCGCGCGACTCACTGCCACGTCGCGGCGCGCTGCCGCGTGCTCGCTCTCGTCCGGTCATTGCGTGCCTCCGTGACTGGCTGACGTGTCGGCAGCGGGATGGAGCACGGCGACTGCCCAGCAGGCGATGCCCTCCCGCCGGCCGAGGGCGCCGAGCCCCTCGGCGCGCCGGCCCTTCACCGTGACCGGCCCGCCGGCAGCCTCGCTGAGCATGGCCTGCATCTGCTGGCGATGGGGCGCGAGACGAGGCGCCTCGCATACCACGGAGCAGTCGACATTGCCCACGGCGAACCCAGCGCCGCGCACCAGTGCCGCCGCATGGCGCAGCAACTCGATCGAGTTCGCGCCCCGCCATCGCTCGTCGGTGTCGGGAAAGTGCTCGCCGATGTCGCCGAGGCCCGCGGCACCGAGCAGCGCATCGGTGACAGCGTGCGCCACGGCATCGGCGTCGCTGTGGCCATGCAGGCCTCGTTCGCCCTCGAAGCGCACCCCGCCGAGCACGAGCGGCCGATCGGGATCGTCGCTGAAGCGATGGATGTCGAAACCCTGGCCGACTCGAATGTGCGCGTGCACGGGTGCCTCCTCCGCCGACTGGCGTGCTGCCACCTGCTGCCGAGCCCACTCGAGGTCGGCGGGATCGGTGATCTTCCGATTGCGCACGTCGCCGTCGACGACGAGCACGGTGCCACCCGCCTGCTCGACCAGCGCCGCGTCGTCGGTGGCCTCGCCGCCTGCGGCGTGCGCAGCTCGCAATGCGTCGGCACGGAACGCCTGCGGCGTCTGGACGGCCCTCACGGTGTCGCGCGACGGCGTCGAGCGCACGCTGCCGGTGGCGTCGACCACCTTCACCGTGTCGGCGAGGGGCACCCCCGGCACTGCGGCACTGGCACCTGCAGCGACGGCGGCGATCACCCGCTGGAAGAGCGCCGCATCGGCAAAGGGACGAGCACCGTCGTGGACGCACACGATGTCGGCATCGGCCGGAACCCGGGCGAGCCCGTTGCGGACGCTCTCGCTGCGCGATGCGCCGCCCGCTACGCCGCCCTCGCGCTCGGCATCGGCGGCGGGCACCACCAGCACCACCCCGTCACTGGCTGCGCGCGCTGCGTCGACGGCCCAGTCGATGACCCGCCGCCCGCCGAGCGCCGAATACTGCTTGGGCCCGCCGAAGCGCTGCCCCGATCCGGCGGCGACCACGATGGTCCAGACGGTCTGCGCCGGTGCTGCGCCGGGTCGCTGGTGTGCCACGGGGGCGAGGGTAGTACCGTGACCGGTTGTCATGACTCATGAGGAATTGCTGGCATCGTCGGAGTTCTTCGCCGATGCGCCGGCGTCGGTTATCGCGGCGATCGCGGCCGGCGCCCACGAACTCTCGCTGATCCGCGGCGATGTGCTCTTCAAGCAGGGCGACGGCGCCGACTCGATGTACCTCGTCATCAGCGGCCGGGTGGCCATCCTGATCGACAGCCCCTACGACCACCGCGAGACCGTGGTGGCGCTGATGGAGGACGGCGAGATGTTCGGCGAAATGGCGCTGCTCGACGGCGATGCGCGGTCCACCATGGCGCGTGCGCTCGAGCCGTCCACCGTGCTGGTGGTGCCCTACGAGCCCGTGCTCGATGCGTATCGCCACGATCCGTCGCTGCTGTGGGGCGTCGTTCGCGTGCTTGCCCGTCGGCTGCGGCGCACCGATGCCGATCTCGCCGACGGCGTGTTCCTCGACGTCACCGGTCGCACCGCCAAGCGGCTGCTCGAGTTCTCAGAAGGCCGGGCCGAGTTCGTGCTGCCGATCACCCAGGAAGAGCTCGCCGGCCGCGTGGGCGCGTCGCGCGAGAGGGTGAACAAGGCGATCGGCAGCTTCATCCGCCTCGGGTGGCTCGAGCAGCGCGATCGCTCGTACACGATCCTGAACCGCAAGGCGCTCAGCGACCGCAGTACCTGAGACTGGCGGTGGCACGGTTGCCGCCGCCGATGCGGCAGTGGCCGTGCGCTGGTGCGCTAGATCGTGTCGACGAAGGCGTTGGCCACGACGACTGGGTCGGCGCCGTTGACCGTGATCTCGTAGAGCATCCGCATCAGCCGGTCGGACGTCAGGCTGGTCGCCACCACGTCGAGTGCGCCGAGCAGGTCGGGAGTCGCCACCTCGGCATTCATCAGCGCCACCGCCACATTAGCCCGCACCAACGTGCGATCGTCGGTGAGCACGGTGAGCTTCTCGGTGAGGATGACCGAGTCGAGCGAGTTGACGACAAAGCAGTCGGCGGTGCCCGATTCGATCGCCTCGGCAATGCCGTCGCTCTCGATCTCGACGACGTCGTCGAACTCACCGCCGTAGACACGCTGCCATGCGCCGAGCCCGAACTCGTCGTCGTCCTCCCACCCTGCCGGCGCGCCGAGTGTGATGTCGGGTGCGTTCGATGCGAGGTGGGTGAGCGTCGTGAACTCGACATCGCTCTGCGAGTCGATGGCATCCGCCGAGCAGGCGATGACGTCGTTGTCGTTGGCAAGCGAGCCGCTGTTGACGCCGAGGCCCTCGGGCAGTGCCGACGAGAGCGCGGTGAGCTGCTCGACGCTGCCGCGGCCATTGGGTGCGATGGTCGTGGTGGTGGTGCTCGTGCTGGTGGTGCTGGCGGGCACGGTGGTGGTGGTGACCACCACTGTCGTGGTGGTGCCGGCTGCCGTGGTGGTGGTGACCACCGTGGTGGTGGTGGCCAGGGTCGTGGTGCTGGCGCCGGCAGCGGTGGTGTCGGTGCCAGCCGCCGTCGTGGTGGTCTCGGCAACCGTGGTGGTGGGCGCCGGCAGCGTGGTGGTGGTGGGAATCGTCACCGGAGCCACGGTGGTGGCCGTGCCGGAGGGCAGGATCGTGGTGGGCACGGCGATCGACGAATCGCGGTCGTACAGCCAGCCCAGCAGGTCGGCGCTCCACTCGGGGATGAGGTGGATGCTGCCCGCCTCGAGCTCGGCCGCGTAGCCGTCACGGTCGAGCTCGATGGGATCGCGTCGGACGACACGGAAGCCGGCATCGTCGAGCGCCCGGCCGTAGATGGCAGCGAGTAGCTCGCTCTCGGGGTCGCCGGCAATCGACGTGACGACGATGCGCGGCGTCGGGGGGATGGTGAAGTCGGTGCCGTCGCTGTCGCCGCCGCATGCGCCCACGAGCAGGCCTGCTGCGACGATCGACGCCGTGACGGCCATGGTGCGGCGTGCGAATGAACGTGGTGTACGGCGCTGAGTCACGGCGGGCAATGCTACCGGCGCCGCCCCGACGCGCTCTGGGCGGCCAGCGGCAGGTTGACGGCGATCGCACTCGTACAGTGTCGCCATGGCTGGTCGTGGCGGGGATCGACTGCCGGCCCCGGTGGCATGGCACGTGCCGCGCTGGACCTCGCAGCCGTTCTCGGCAGGGACATGGTCGACGCTTGGCCCGGGCGGCGCGCCGTCGCACCGGGCGCAACTGGGACTGCCCGTCGACGGTCGAATCGTCATCTGCGCCGATGCCACGAACGCAGAGGCACCGTCGATGGTGCACGGTGCCGTCGCCGAGGGCGTTCGAGGGGCGCAGTGGGCGATCGAACGCGGTGCGCGCCGCGTGATCGTGATCGGCGCCGGTGCGGCCGGTCTCGGTGCGGCTGGTGAACTGACTGCGGCCGGCGTCGACGTGCTGCTGCTCGAGGCGCGGCATCGACTGGGTGGCCGCGTGCACACGGTGGAACTCGGCGCCCGTGGCGACGGCTCGAGGGTGACCGTCGATGCGGGCGCGGCGTGGCTGCAGCAGTGGCCGACGAACGCACTGGCGCGCCGGGTGGAGTTGCTCGGCATGCCGACCGTTGCCAGCGATTTCGGTGCGGCGCTGGCGGCTAGCCCCGACGGCGAGCCGAGCGGCGAGATCGAGTCGATGGTGTCGGCGGCGGCTGCAGCGATGCAGCGTCATGCGTCGGTGCTGGCCCCGCATGGCTCGATGAGCGACGTGTTCGACGCGTGCGCTCGGGATGTCGACGAGGCTGGCCGACGGGCGATGCATCGAGCGCTCACGCTCGACCTGCTACTCGAGCATGGCGTCGAGCCCGGCGACTGGGGATCGGGCGCGCTGGGCGAGCGTGGCGTCGGCGTCGGCGACCGTTGGCTGCGCGACGGGTACGCACCCGTGCTCGAGTCGATCGCCAATGGTGCCGTGGCGCACTGCGGCCGCGCGGCGCGGAGCGTTCGATGGGACGCTGTCGGAGTACAGGTGACGCACGAGCCGGTTGATGCCCGCGGTGCGGTGGTGGGCGAGCGCGTGGCTGACCGCGCCGATGTCGTCATCTGCACGATTCCGGTATGGCTGCTCGGCAGCATCGAGTTCGTGCCAGGGCTCCCCGACAGCCACCGTCAGGCGCTGGCGTTCCTCCGTCCGGCCCGTGTCGAGAAGATCGCGATGCGATTCGACGAGCGATGGTGTCCGGCGCCGGCGAACGGCGAGGTGCTTCGCTGGTACGACGAGCCTGCGGGCTGGGGGGAGTGGTCCGACCTCACCGACGGGATTGGCGAGCCCGTCGTGGTGGCGTTCTGCGGCGGCGCAGCCGTGGGCCGCCTGGTGGACGGCCGGACCGACGACGAGGTGGTGGCAGAAGCGGTACGATCACTCCGGCGCTTCACCGACGCGTACCGCTGAGCGGACGCCACGCCGCCCCGAGTGGTAGCGGCCACTCGGAGATCGTCGTAGGCGCCTGTGCATGTGCCTGTGCCCGCGACGGTGCCGGTGATCGGCGGGCGACCTGCACGGGCGCAATCGTGCCGTGGTCCACCAGCCAGCCGCGTTGCGGATGCGACGACGCCGGGAAGCCCCGCGGCAGCACGACGCCGAGCAACTCTCCGTCGGTGGCGGCATCACGACTGGCGACGATGATGCCGGCCCTGGCACGCCGAACCCGGCTCGTCCACCAGCCCTCACGTCGGCGCAGGTCGTGCCCGGTGCCGGACACGACCATGATGTCAGTGGGCGCGATGTCAGTGGGCGCGATCTCGGCGGGCGAGAGGTGGGTGCGCTGCTCGGGAACTCGGGTCGATGCCACGGTGTCGGATCCCACAGCGGCGATATCGGCCAGGTCGACGTGCCGCACGCGGTGCGTCGGCCGCGCGCACTCGATGGCGGAGGCGACCGAACTGGCGATGTCGACGCGATCGGCGTGGCGCGGTCCCGCGATCACGATGGTGTCGCCCGCCTGCACAGCGAGGCCGGCGATGCGGCCGGTCTCGAGATCGATACCTACGGGCACAGCGTCCGTGGGCACGACGCCGTGCGGCGTCGACGCGTGCCTGGCGTCGCGCATGATCGACTCGAGGTCGAGTTGCTCGGGCACGGATTCGAACCGGCGGCGGCCGTTGCGTGGCGGCGCGTCGAGGCGCACGCGGACCGGTGGGGCCAGCACCTGCGCCTCGATGCCGGCGACGACCAGTCGGCCGGGGATCGGCGGCGGCATGATACGTGGCGACACGCCGAGGGCGGCAGCAGACGATGGATCGGCAAGGTGCAGCAGCCATCGCTCGTTGCACCTCGCCAGTAACTGAGCCGGAATGGTGCCCGGCTCAGCCGTGCCGATGGCGACGTCGAGGAGGGCGTCGGGGTGCAGCAGCGCGCCGAGCAGCTGGTCGAATCTCGACTCGTGCCGGTGCTCGACGCGGTGGTCGTGCGCAGGCGTGCCGAGTGCGCGACGCAGCATCTCGATGCCGTCGAGGATCACGAGCGTGCGCTCGCGCTGCAGCGGGCCTCGGGTGTCGACGTCGCGACGCATGATGCGCAGCAGCCGGTCGTCGTCGGCACCGAGACGCTCGACGATGCCGGACTCATCGAGTGGATGCCAGACGCCGCCGGCACTGTCTGCCTCGATCACGATCACCCTGTCGAAGTGCGCTGCCGCTGCAGCGGCCACGGTGGCGAGCGTGGACGACACACCCATGCCGCGGCTGCCGGCCACGACCAGGCCCAGCGCGCCGCGTGGCACGCCGAGCGGCAGGTATCGCTGGTGATCAGGATCATCGACGATGCCGATGGCGGTCGTCGCGGTCGGGCCGCTGCAGTGTGCAGCAGCGTCCGCGAGCCCAGCCGGCAGCTCGTCGAGCCGCTCGGGCAGCGGTGCCATCCACGGAGGACGTGCCGGCCCGCACCCGACGATGGAGGCGGCCCTCGCGATGGCGTCGATGGCGGCGTTCGGGCGTGCGCACCGGGCGGTCTGCACGACGATGCACCGGTCGCCGTCGCGCAGCATGGCGCGTCCCGGCGCGCGGCGCGGAAAGGAGGTGGGCGCATCGTCGCCGACGACGTCGACGGCATCGCTGCGGTCGTGCAGCCGAAGCGCGATGCGCACGGCAGTGTTGGCCCTGATGTCGTCGCTGACCACGCCGGCGGGTCGCTGCGTGGCGAGCACGAGATGAAGCCCGAGGCTGCGCCCTCGCTGTGCGATTCCCACCAGCGCGTGCATGAAGCTGGGCCGCTCGCCCACCAGCGCAGCGAACTCGTCGACGATCACGACGAGCCGCGGGGGCACATCTGGCCCGCCGCGGACACGTGCCGCATCGATGTCGGGCTCGCCGATCCGTCGCAGCAGGGTCTCGCGTGCGCGCATCTCGGCGCGCAGGTTTCGCAGCATCCGGTCGGCAAGGTGGTCGTCGAGGTCGGTGATCACTGCGGCGACGTGCGGCAGCGCAGCGAACAGGTCGAAGGTGGCACCGCCCTTGAAGTCGACAAGCACCATCGACAGCTGCTGTGGCGACGCGCATCGCGCCAGGCCGACGACCATCGAGCGGAGCAACTCGCTCTTGCCGGAGCCCGTCGTGCCGGCGACGAGCGCATGCGGGCCGTCGGCCACGAGGTCGAGCCATGCCGTTTCGCCGGCGTCGTCGACGTTGCCGTATCCGTTGGCGATGTCGTGCCCGGTGCTGATGCCGTGCCGATCACTGAGGCCGAGAGGGAGCCGCAGGCTCGTGCCGGGCCGCGACCATTCGGCTGCGATCTCGGCCGGCTCGAGTGATCGGGCGCCGAGGAGGTCGTCGAGGTCGACGGCCGCCGGCAGCTGCTGCGCGACCTCTGGTAGCACCTCTGGATCGCGGAGCGGTTCGAGTGCTGCCGCGCATGCTGCTGCTGCAGCAGCCCCGATGCCCGAGGGTCGGAGCGGCAGCGCGATGGGACTATGGCGGACATCTGGCGTGAACACCGCTGGATGCGATCGGGTATCGAGCAGTGCCGTGGTGCCTGATGGTGCGATGCCCCCGTCGCCGATGGCGATCAGCGCGGCGGGCGTGTGGTCGAGCAGGTGCCGCAGCGAACTGGCGGGAACGCCGAGGGCCGCCATGTTGGTGGTGACCACCACGAGGTGTGTCGATGGGAGACGGCGTGCGAACGCGGCGATGTCGTCGGCTGCTGAACGGCCGTCGGCGAGCGCCGATTCGGGCCGCAGGATGTGCGGCAGGCGGGTGGCCCACCGCCAGTCGTCGGCGTCGACGACGAGTCGCAGGTCGGCCGGGCCACAGCGCGACGCCAGTTGCACGACGAGCGACCGCGCAAGGCCGTCGGCCCCGGGTCCGAGTAGCGCGAGGCGCTCGCCCGGCCCCAGCCACGCGGGCACCGGCACGTCGACGAGCATGTCGTCGCCCGCCGCACCGCCGCCGCGGCGGATGTCGCCGATGCCGAGCCCGACGAGGAAGGCGTCGGGGTCGCGCGATCGACACGCCCACAGCATCGGTGATCGGGTGGTGATGGCAGATCGGGCTGCGGCGATCGCCGGCGTGACAGCCTCGATCGTGGCCCGGTCGCGGTGTCGAGCCGCCGTGCGATCAGCGGCACGACTGCTGATCCGTAGGCGATGCGCGTCGACGGCGCGACGGTGCCGGCGTCGGAATGCGATCCACTGGGCAACCCAGCTGGTGAGGGCGACGAGTCCGCCGAGTGCGCCGAAGAGCAGGAACATCGGCCGGCCGGTGACGACGGCGATCACCGCCGAGCCGCCCAGTCCGACGAGCGTGGGCACCAGCCCACCCGGTCGCTCGCGCTCGGGTACGGCGGGGGGCTCATCGTCGTGGTGCACCGCCGCGCGCGCTGCGCCACGCTCGACGACTCGTTCGAGGTGCTGGGCTACGGCGAGCTCGTCGGCAGACGGTATCCGGCGCGCCACGCGGACGAGCGTGAGGGGCCGCGTGTGCCCGTCACCAGGCAGATCCGCATCACGTGGCTCCGGACGTGACGGCCCGGCACGGTGCTGCCCATCGGAACGGTGCGCCGTGGGGGCGACGTCGACTCGACATGTCGACGAGCCGACCGCCAGCAGCACGCTGCCACCCGCCGCCGTACGGCCGCGCAGCGCGCCATCATGGGCGTGCACGTCGGCGGTGCCGGCCAACTGCGTCACCCACAGTTGGGCTGCGGTGGGTGGCGTGCCATCTGTTTCTAGCAGCGCCCGCGCCTCGATCGCCACGTGATGCGCCTGCAGCGAGGGATCGTCGCAGCGGAAGTGCCCGGCGCTGCCGATGACGGCAGTGAATGTGGTGCCGTCGGATCCCGGATGCCAGGTGATGCGCTGCTCGGCCCCGCTGTCGGGACCGGTGAGCCACGTACAGATGAGGTCCATCGGCCGACTGTGCGCACTGTTGTTGCCGTTGCCGCAGCCACGGGCCGGTTCGCGTGCAGTCGGTTGATGCAGTGAGCAACACGGTGAGCCGAGCGGTGAGACGGTTGCGGAGGCACCGGGCGGACTGTGGGCCCATGACCACTACCTCAGCACGCCGCCCGTCCACGTCGTCTCACCCGTCCACGCGGGCCGACACCGCCCGCTCGCCGATCCGCCCGGGCGGCATGATGCGCCGCCTCCTCGATGACTGGTCGTCGACCGCCCGCCGGCCGGCAGCGCTGCGCCGAGCCCGCACCTGGTCGCTCGGCGTCGACTTCACCGACCTCGACCACCTGCTCCGCCTCGCCGGATTTCGCGAGTGGCCGCCGACCGCGCTCAGTTCGATCGTGCCGGGCTCGGTTGCGTCGGCAGACGACAGCGGACGCCCGACGAGCGGCCACGCGGCCGGCGAGGACGCGCAGGCCGCCGCCGACTCGCTGCTCGGCCGCTTGCTGGTGGTGGCGCGCAGCGACGAACTGGCGGCGCGCATCGTGCTGCAGCGCCTGCTGCCGGGCCTCAGTGCCGCAGCCCGACGGTGGTCGGGCGACCGAGCGGGTGGATCGAATGATGCCTTCGACGAGATCGTGTCGGCAGCGTGGCTGGTGATCAGGGCGTTTCCCGTCGAGCGTCGACCAGGCCACCTCGCCGCCAAGCTGCTGCGCGATGCCGAGCACCATGCCTTCGTGAAGGCAACCCGCCGCCGCTGGACATGCGAGTCGGCCGAGCCGTCGGCGTTCGAGCGGCACGTTGCCATCGAGCAGCGGACCGATCCGTCGCACGAGCTCGCCGAGGCGGTCGAGGCCGCTCGGCATTCGCTGACCGAGCACGACCTGCGCCTGCTTGAGTTGCTTGCGAGTGGGCGCTCGATCCCGGAGGTTGCCGCTGCGCTGTCGGTGAGCGTGCGGACGATCGGCTATCACCGCGAGGCACTCGTGCACCGCATGCGCGCTGCGCTGGTGGCCTGATCGACGGCAGGAGGCGGCGAGTCAGGTGCGGGCTGCGGGCGCGAACCGCCGCAGGCGCAGGCTGTTGCTGACGACGAACACGCTGCTGAATGCCATCGCGGCGCCGGCGGTCACCGGCGACAGCAGCCATGCCATCGCCAGCGGTATCGCGGCGACGTTGTAGGCGAAGGCCCAGAACAGGTTGCCCTTGATGACGGCCAGCGTGCGGCGGCTCAGCAGCAGTGCGTCGGCTGCCGCATCGAGGTCGGCACGCACGAGCGTGAGGTCGCTGGCCTCGATGGCGGCGTCGGTGCCGGTGCCCATGGCGATGCCGAGGTCGGCCTGCGCAAGTGCGGCGGCATCGTTCACCCCATCGCCCACCATGGCCACCGTGCATTCCTGCGACTGCAGGCGGCGAATCTCGGCAACCTTGCCATCGGGCATGACGCCGGCGATCACGTCGTCGCGGCCAATGCCGACGTCGTCGGCAATGGCGGCTGCGGTGTCGGCGTGGTCGCCTGTCAGCAGGATCGGCCGCAGGCCGAGTGATCGCAGGCGGGCAATGGCAGCTCGGCTGGTGGGCCGCACGCGGTCGGCGACGGTGATCGTGCCGGCCACGTCGCCGTCGATGTCGATGGCAACGCGGGTTCCGGCTAACGCGCCCATGTCGCCGTGTCGCAATGGATCCGGCCGGCCGATCCACACTCGATGTCCGTCGACAACGGCCGCTGCGCCAACGCCCGGCTCGGCGGCGAACTCGGCAGATGCCGGCACGTGGATCCCGGCATCCCGTGCAGCGGCGACGATCGCGCGTGCGATCGGGTGCTCGCTGCCGTGCTCGACAGCGGCGGCGACGGCGAGCAGTCGTGTCCGGGCCTCGTCGCCGGCACCGACTGCATCCACCGACGTCACTGCCATCTCGCCGGTGGTCACCGTGCCGGTCTTGTCGAGCACGATCGTGTCGACCTGACGCGTGCTCTCGAGGATCTCGGGCCCCTTGATGAGGATGCCCAGCTGCGCGCCGCGGCCGGTGCCGACGAGCAGCGCCGTGGGCGTGGCCAGCCCGAGTGCGCAGGGACAGGCGATGATGAGCACGGCCACGGCCGGTGCCACGGCATCGGCGATGCTGCCGGTGCGCGCCGTCCAGAAGCCCAGCGTCGCAGCCGCCAGCGCGATCACGACGGGCACGAAGATGCCGGCGACGCGGTCGGCGAGCCGCTGCACGGGTGCCTTGCCGCGCTGGGCCTCGGTGACGAGCCGCGCGATCTGGGCGAGTGCCGTGTCGGCGCCGACCCTGGTGGCGCGCACGACGAGGCGACCGTTGGCGTTGATGGTGGCACCGCTGACCGCCGAGCCCGGTGCCACATCCACGGGCATGCTCTCGCCCGTCACCAGCGACATGTCGATCGCGCTGGTGCCGTCCTCGACGACGCCGTCGGTGGGCACGCGCTCGCCCGGCCGCACGACGAATCGGTCGCCGACGGCGAGGTGCTCGGCGGGTACCACGTGCTCGGAACCGTCGGCGGCGATCACCGATGCCGTGTCGGGGGCGAGTGTCAGCAGGGCGCGCAGTGCGCCGCCGGCGCGACGCTTGGCCCGTGCCTCGAACCACCTGCCGGCGAGGATGAGCGCCACGGTGGTGCTGGCCACCTCGAGGTACAGGTGATGCGACTCGCCATGCGATGGCACAAGCGACATGGGCATCGTCATCCCGAGCTCGCCGGCGGGAGTGGCGACGAGTGCGTAGAGGCTCCATCCGAAGGCGGCTGAGACGCCCACGGATACGAGCGTGTCCATGCTGGCCTCGGCGACGAGCAGGTTCTTCCAGGCCGCACGGTGGAACGGCCACGCCGACCAGGTGGCAACCGGCAGGGCGAGCAGCAGTGCCGCCCACTGCCACGCCCGGAACTGCAGGGTCGGCACCATCGAGACGATGAGCACGGGCGTGCCCAGCAGGGCCGCCACGACCAGTCGGTGGCGGAGATCGGCAAGGCGCTCGTCGCTGCGGTCGAGATCGTCGGCCGAGTTCGGCGAGGGCACGCTGGCCCCGTAGCCGATGCCCTCGATGGTCTGGACGAGGAGGGTCTCGTCGGCGAGACCCGGGCGGAACACGACGTGCGCCTGCTCGGTGGCGTAGTTGACGGTGGCTTCGACACCGTCGAGCCGGTTGAGCTTCTTCTCGATGCGCATCGCGCACGCAGCGCAGGTCATGCCGGTGACGTCGAGGTCGATCGTCGACATGTCGGTCGTTGCCGTGTCGGTCGGTGCAGGGGTGGCAGTCATGCGGGTTGCGGTCGGTCAGGCGACGAATGTGTAGGGCACCGTGAGCACCTCGCCGTCGACGGCGAACTGCAGGAAGAGCCGATAGGTGGTGCCGGTGGGCAGCGCGCCGTCATAGGTGATGACGGGGTCGCCGATATCGCTCGTCGGGTGGAGGTGCACGTACGAGAGGTCGTCGACTCGGAAGGCCACGAGATGGGCGGGCTGCTCGAGGTAGGCCTCGAGCCCTTGCGCCGGCGAGCCCTCTGCGGTGGTGACGGTGAACTGCATGCCGCTGTCGGTGCTGCGCAGGTCGACGACCAACTCGGTGCCGTCGGCGGTGGACACCCGCGCCGTGCTCGAGCGAGTCGGCAGCGCCGCGTTCGCCGGCTCGCCGTCGAAGTGCGATGCGACGATGACGGGTGACGCCGAGCCGGCGGGCGTGCTCTCGAACACCACGTGCCATTCGGCGTTGTCGGGAGCGGTGACGCGCCATGTGCCGTCGTCGGCGATCTCGGGGTGGACGTGCTCGAAGCGAGTGAGGTCGGGCGTGACCATCACGACGTGCAGGTAGGCGCCGTGCACCCACTCGAAGTCGGTCACCTCGCCGCCGCTGCGGTCGCGGAGCGCGAACTCGGCGCTGGTGCCGTCACGCGACACCTCGACGAGTTCGTACCCGCCACTCGTGACGGCAGCATCGACGAGCGATACCGGATGACCTCCGCCGCCGTGGTCGTGCGACATGCCGTCGCCGTGGTCGGCGCTGTCGTCGGAGTGCGTGTCGTGCTCGTGCCCGTCGGCTGATTCGGCGGCGGTGGTGTGCGAGTGGCCGGGCAGCCGCTCGCCCACCGCATAGGCGGTGAGCCCGAGTCCGACCACGATCAGGGCGTAGGTGACGAGCCGGCGCGACGTTGACTGGCGCTGGGGGGAGGCGCCGAAGGTCATGTCAGGCCTGCACCTCGAAGCCGGCCTCGTCGATGGCGGCGACAATGGCGGCGCGGTCGGGCCCCGCAGCGCCGATGCCGACGGTGACGAGCTTGGAGGCAAGGTCGACGTTGACGTGATCGACGCCGGTCAGCTTGCCGACTTCTGACTTGACGGCCGACTCGCAGTGACCGCAGGTCATGCCGGGAACGTGGAAGGTGTGCTCGGTCATGGTGTCTCCATTCAGGTGCGCAGCAGTCGCTCGACTGCCTTGGTGGCCTCGTGCACGAGGTCGGTGGTGTCGGCGCCGCCCGACGCGGCGCCCGCCACGCAGTGCTGCAGGTGCTCGTCGAGCAGGTGTACCCCGACACCCTGCAGCGCCTTGGTGACCGCAGCCAGCTGGGTGAGGACGTCGATGCAATAGGTGTCGTCGTCGATCATCCGCTGCAGGCCGCGGACCTGGCCCTCGATGCGCCGCAGCCGGGTGAGCACCTGCTGCTTGTCGTGGTGGTAGCCGGGGGATCCGTGCACGGCGTCAACATACCCCTAGGGGGTATCCACTCGCAACGCCGTCGGTCGGTCCGGCGGTTCAGGAATGCGGGCGAGCCCGCAGGATCAGCTCGGCCGGTCGGTGAAGACGGGCTTGCGCTTCTCGAGGAAGGCGGCGATGCCCTCCTGCGCGTCGTGGGTGATGGCCGACGTGCTCATCACCTCGACCGCGTACGCATAGGCCGGTCCCTGGTCGAGGCCGATCTGCGCGTAGAACGAGCGTTTGCCGGCTGCCTTGCTGAGGGCACTGCCGCGCGAGGCGCGCCGGGCAAGGTCGAGTGTGGCCTCGTCGAGCTGCTCGTCGGGCACCACTGCATTGACGAGTCCCCACTCGGCCGCGGTGGCTGCGCTGATGGCGTCGCCGGTGAGGGCCATCTCCATCGCCCGCTTGCGGCCGATGTTGCGCCCGATCGCCACCATCGGCGTGTGGCAGAACAGGCCGCCCTTGCCGCCTGGCGTCGCGAACGAGGCGCTCTCGGCGGCCACGGCAAGGTCGCAGGTGGCGACCAGCTGGCAGCCCGCCGCAGTGGCGAGCGCGTGCACCTTCGCCACCACCGGCTGGGGAATCGACTGGATCGTGTCCATCATCTCGGTGCACACCTCGAACAGGTGGCGGATCGAGTCGAGGTCGGCGCCGTGCATGTCGCCGAAGTTGTGCCCGGCCGAGAACACCGGCCCCGACGCGGCCAGGATCACGGCGCGGGCGTCGGATGCGGCGATGTCGCGCAGCGTGGCGGTGAGGTCCTGCATCACCTCGAGCGCGAGCGTGTTGCGCTTCTCGGGACGGTTGAGCGTGACAGTGGCGATGCTGCCGTCGATGCTGACGGTGGCGTGCTGTGCGGCCATGGGGCCTCCCTTGCGTGACGCGTGCACCGTCAGCCTTGCACCTCGCCGGCGAGGGAGGAAGATGCGGCGGTTGTCGTAATAGTCACACGCTGACTAATCTGCCCCGGTGCTGCCCCACTGCCGATCCCTTGGTGCCCGACGCCACCGGCCACGGTGGCTCCGGCTCGTGCTCGCGGGCGCGCTGGCCCTCTCGGCGTGCGGAGGGCCCGCTGCCGACGGCTCGGTGCCAGGCACCCCTGGCGAGGGTGGCGGGCTGTCGGGGTCAATCACGGTGTTCGCGGCCTCGTCGCTGACCGAGGCGTACACGGCACTCGCGGATGCGTTCATGGACGCCAACCCCGCCGCCGAGGTGCGGCTCAACCTGGCCGGCTCGGCCGAGTTGGTCGCCCAGATCGCCGCCGGTGCGCCGGTCGACGTGATCGCCACCGCCGACGCCACCAGCATTGCCGCTGCGATCGACGGCCTCGACGTCGGCAGCGCCGCGGTGCCGCGGCCAGCCCGCTTCGCCACCAACGAACTGCAGATCGTCGTCGAGGCGGGGAATCCGCGAGCCGTCGACGGCCTCGGCGACCTTGCCGATCCCGATCTCGTGGTGGTGCTCTGCGACGAGTCGGTGCCGTGCGGCCGGTATGCCGCGCAGGCACTCGCCATCGCAGGTGTGGCCGTGAACCCGGCCTCGCGCGAGCAGAGCGCGAAGGCGGTGATGTCGAAGGTGCTGCTCGGCGAGGCTGATGCCGGCATTGTCTACCGCACCGACGTGGTCGCCGCCGGCGACGACGTTGCGGGCATCGCACTGCCCGACGACGTGGACGTGCGCGTCGAGTACTGGATGGCGGCGCGGGATGGCGATGTTGCCGCCGCCTTCGCAGCATTCGTGCTGGGTGCCACCGGCCAGCAGATCCTGTCCTCGTTCGGATTCGGTCCGCCGTGAGCATCGACGAGCCCGCGCACGGCTCTACCGAGCTGCGCTCGGCCCAGCAGCGCACGACGTCTCGACGTCGTCGCACGCGTGTGCCGATCGCGGTGGTGGTCCTGTCGGGCCTCGCCGCGCTGTTCTTCGCCTTGCCATTGATCGGATTGCTGTGGAGAGTGCCCTGGGACGATGCAATCAGCACGCTGGGCGAGTCCGATGTGCGCCAAGCGCTGTGGCTGAGCCTGCGCACGTCGCTGGCGGCAACAGCGGTGTCGGTCGTGCTCGGCGTGCCGCTTGCGTGGCTGCTGGCGCACGTCGGCTTCCCGGGTCGCGGGATGGTGCGCGCCCTCTGCACGCTGTCGATGGTGCTGCCGCCCGTGGTGGGCGGCACGGCGCTGTTCTTCGCCTTCGGTCGACGCGGGCTGTTCGGCACGTGGCTCGACGAGTGGTTCGGCATCCGACTGCCGTTCAGCACCGCCGGTGTCGTGGTGGCGCAGGCCTTCGTTGCCATGCCGTTCCTCGTGCTCACCGTCGAGGCCGCGCTGCGCCAGCACGACTCGCGCATCGACGATGCGGCACGAACCCTCGGCGGCTCGCCCTGGTACGTGCTGCGCCGCGTGACGCTCCCTTCGATTCGGCCCGCGCTCGTAGCGGGCGCCGTGCTGGCATGGGCGCGGGCACTCGGCGAGTTCGGCGCCACGATCACCTTTGCCGGCAATCTCGCCGGGACGACGCAGACGATGCCGCTTGCCACGTATCTCGCGCTCGAGACCGATCCCGACCGAGCGCTGGTGCTGAGTGCCGTGCTGGTGGCGGTGTCGTTCGGCGTGCTCGTCGCCCTGCGCGACCGCTGGCTCACCGCCACGTCAGCTGATGCCACCGTTTCGAGGTCTGCGCGATGACACAGGTGCAGCACGCCGCCGGCCTGCGGGCGTCTATCACGGTGCGCCGAGGCGACCTGCAACTCGACGTTGCGCTCGATGCTGCGCCGGGTGAGGTGCTGGCAGTGCTCGGCCCGAACGGATCGGGCAAGACCACGCTGCTGCGCGTGCTCGCCGGCCTGCAGCACCTCGATGCGGGACGCGTGGAGATCTCGGGGACGGTGCTCGACGATGCGACCACCGACCTGTTCGTGCCCGCCGAGCAGCGAGGCGTGTCGTTCGTGTTCCAGGACCTCGCGCTGTTCCGCCATCTCTCGGTGCTCGAGAACGTCGCATTCGGCCTGCGGGCGCGGGGCACCGACAGGGCCACTGCCCGAGGCGCGGCGCGCGAGTGGCTCGAACGCGTCGGCCTTGGCGACCGCGTCGACGCCCGCCCGCATGAACTGTCGGGCGGTCAGCAGCAGCGCGTCGCGATCGCACGTGCGCTGGTGCACCGGCCGTCGATCCTGCTGATGGACGAGCCGCTGTCGGCCCTCGATGCCGGTACGCGCCGGGCGATGCGCAGCGAACTGCGCGCTCACCTCGACCAGTACTCAGCCGCCGGGGGCATCACCGTGCTGGTGACCCACGATCCCGTCGATGCGTATGCGCTTGCCGACCGCGTCGCAGTGCTCGATGGCGGCCGACTTGCGCAGGTGGGCACCATCGGCGAGGTGACGGCCTATCCGAGGTCGGCCTACGTCGCCGAACTGGTCGGCACCAACCTCTTTCGCGGCACATGCGACGGCAGTGCAGTGGTGCTGCCCGATGGCACCCGCATCGCCGTCGTCGAGGCACCGGTCGGCGACGTGTTCGCGATCGTCCGCCCGCAGGCGGTGCTGCTGGCGCTTGAGCAGTCGCCCGCGGCGAGCGCCCGCAACGTGTGGCCGGCGCGTGTCGTCGAGATCGTGCGGCTAGGTGAGCGCGCTCGAGTGTCGCTCGAACTCACTGGTACAGCGGGCGACGAGGGTGTTGCCGGTGCCGGCAGCACGATGCTGATCGCCGAGGTGACGTCGGGTGCGCTCGCTGCGCTCGGCATCGAGCCAGGCGGTGTCGTGGTTGCCTCGGTGAAGGCCACCGAGGTCGAGGTGTACCCGGCATGAGCGACACGCCGTCGCTGCTGCTCGGCGAGTGGGCCTGCCTCGGCATGCTGACGGTGGCGCCGCAGCACGGCTTCGCGCTCGCCGCCCGTTTCGCGCCGACCGGTGATGTCGGCCGGGTGTGGTCGATGTCGCGGCCGCTCACCTATCGGGCCCTCGACAAGCTCGTCCACCACGGCCTCGCCCAGCAGGTTGCCGTCGAGCCCGGCCGTGCGGGAGGCCCGCGGATCGTGATGGCGCCAACTGCCGCAGGTCGGGGCGCGCTCGACCGTTGGCTGGCCACCCCGGTGGCCCACCTGCGCGACCTGCGCAGCGAGCTGCTGGTGAAGCTGGTGGTGCTGGAGACGCTCGGCCGGCCGGCTGTGTCGCTGCTGTCGGCCCAGCGTCAGGTCGTGGCCGAGACGGCAGCGGTGCTCGAGCGCTCGGCGACGGCGGCAGGCATTCCCGATGCGGTGGCCATCTGGCGCGCAGAGTCGGCGGCGGGAGCGCTGCGGGTGATCGACCGACTCCTCACCGCATCATCCTGAGGCGCGAGCACCCGGCCATTCGGCTCTTTCCGCCTGCGCAGTGTCTCGTCTACCGTAGGAACATGACCAACTTTGGCGAACTCCCCGCGTGGGCACGTCCCGCGGCCCCGCCTGAGACGGCCTCGCAGAAGCGCAAGGACCGCAAGGCGGCCAAGCAGGCCGAGAAGGCACAGAAGGCCGAGCGGGCAGCGAGCACTGGCGCGACCTCGGCGACATCATCTACGGGCACGTCGTCGACGGGCACGGCAGTCAGCAGCGAGCCGAACCCCGCCGCAGCCCCGTCACGTCGTGGGCGCCAGGCAGCGGGCGACGGCGCATCGCTGGGCGAGTTGCCGTCGTGGGCGAGCGGCAAGCCATCGGGCGGCACGGCCGACTCGGGCAGTCGTCGCCAGCGTCAGGCCGCGGTCGAAGAGCCGGTGGTCGAGGAAGCGCCGGTGGTGCAGTTGGTGCTCGACCCTGATGCGCCGGTGCACGAGGAGTTTGGCCGACTCATCACGTCGCAGCAGTTCTCCACCAAGCGCATCGAGATCTTCGAGCACGCAGCCGTTCGGATTGCAGGACCATTGGCGCCGAACCCGGCGTTCGAGACGCTGATGTCGATCTCGTTCACCCGTCCCGAGGAGAAGAGCCGCGGTCGATTCGGCAAGATCATCGAGAAGACCACCGCCAAGAGCTACCAGCTGCTCGACGAGCAGCAGCCCATGCCGGAGGCATGCCTCACCATCGTCACCGACGTTCGCACCCACGAGATCCACGAGGCGCCGCCGTCGCCGGAGGGCATCACGGCAGGGCTGCTGCTGGTGGCGGCCGGCGATCTGGCGACGGCGTCTCCCGCCGACCAGGCGAAAGTCTTCGCCGACCTGCTGGGCATCGCGGCAGTTGGTGCGCCGATCGACGACGTGCAGCTGCCCGACATCACCGGCGACTTCGAACGCGATCAGGTGATCAAGATGGCGAAGGGCTGGGCACCGCCGCCGCCGACCTTCGCGTGGGATACGCCGTCAACGGAGGCCACCGCTGTCGATGCAGCAGCCGCACCTGTTGCGCCGCCGCCCGCCTCTGCGCCGGCAATGCCGACATTCGACCCGACGCCGCCGCTCGGAATGATGGAGCCGCTCGTCGCCGAGATCACGCGAGCCGTCGAAGAGGCCGCGTCGACGCTGTCGGCGCCGCTGCAGCCCATCGCCGTGCCGCCCGCCGGCGTGTCGATCGGACGCACCGCCGAGCGCTCGCCCGCCGATCGCCTGCGCGACCTCGCGCAACTGCACCGCGACGGCCTGCTCTCCGACGCCGAGTTCGAGCGCAAGCGCCAGGCACTGATCGACGAGCTCTGAACGGATCAGGTTGGTGTGCCCCCCCAGGGGCTCGAACCCTGAACCAACGGATTAAAAGTCCGCTGCTCTGCCGTTGAGCTAGAGGGGCGCGGAAGCGGAGCCGTACTCGGAGCGAACCCCGAGGTGGCGCCGTCTCTGCGGGTACTCAGGCTAGTTGCGGGCGCCACCGTCGTGTGCGGGGCCGACGAGACCGCACGACGTTCAGGCCAACCACTGATTCGCCGCCAGTTCACCTTCGCCTTGTGGCTGTACCGATCTCATTCGGACGCGCGATGGGCGTCAGGCCGCTGGCGAGTGCCTAGTCGGCTGACTTCGAGGCGACGCTGCGGTCGGCCCAGCGGCCGAAGCTGAGCATGGCGTAGAAAAAGCCGCCGGTGAAGACGATGAACGTCACGACAGAGCCGGCGATGAAGAGGGCAGTCTGGCTCACTTCGGCGGCCGCCCGTGCACGAGGATGAACGAGCCGAGGGCAAGGATCGACGGCACCCAGATTCCGACGTAGATCCCGCTCAGGCGTCCGTTGATGTCGTCACCTGCCTGGAAGTAGATGGCGACGCTCAGCACGAAGCTGGCGAATGCAGCGAGCAGGAGCGTTACCTTCAGGATCCGTTCGGGGTTCATGTGAGCCATTCTTCCACGGAAGTTGATAGCCCGCGTCCGAAACGCTCAGATCGGACTGGCACCTTCGCAGCGTGCTGACGGTCGCGCCGGCTAGATCTCGAACTGCACGGCGGCGCGTTGAGAGATGCGGCCGGTGAGGAAGGCTGCGATCAGGGCCTGGTGTGCAGGGTGGTCGCGGTAGACGAGGTAGCCGGCCTCATCGTCGAAGTCGGCCGTCACGGCGAAGTCGAAGTTGCCCTGGTTGATGCCGGCGTCGCGGCCGCACCGTAACGCCCGGATGGTGTCGATCGCCTCGGGGAGGCCGGCCGCGGCCACAGCCATCGCGTCGATGTGCGCTGGCGTGACGTCGTCATTCCACTTGAACACCACCACGTGCCGGATCATCGCCTGCTCCCGTCTGCGCTGTCCCTGAGCGCCAATCGGGCACCGTAGTCGCGGCCCGTAGGATGCCGTGCAGCGTCCGTTGCCGCAGCGCGCAGTGCGGCCGCCATACAGGAAGGAGCGGTGCGAATGGGCGAGGTGCTGTGGCGGCCGAGTGACGCCCAGGTTGCGTCGACGCAGTTCGAGCAGCTCCGCCGCGAGGTCGCGGCCGACCTGGGTCGAACCGATGCAGGCGACTTCGACGCGGCTGCCCTGCATCGGTGGTCGATCGAGAACCCCGGCCCCTTCTGGCAGAAGGTGTGGCAGCTCGGCGAGCTGATCGGCGAGCCGGGCGATGTTGCGTTCGACCCAGTTGACGGCACCGTGCGACGGGGCCGGTTCTTTCCGAGTGCGCAGGTGTGCATGGCCGAGAACCTGCTTGCCGCCCGCGATGGGGCCGGCGATGAGGCGATCGTGGCGTGCACCGAGTCGGGCTCGCGCCGGGTGATGACATGGGAGCAGTTGCGCGCTGAGGTTGCGGCGCTGGCGGCTGCGTTGCGGGCGGACGGCGTGGCAGAGGGTGATCGAGTCGCCGCCTACATGCCGCATGTCATCGAGACGATCGTCACCTTTCTCGCTGCCAATGCGATCGGCGCCACCTTCACCTCGACCTCGAGCGACTTCGGCACGGCCGGGGTCGTCGATCGATTCGGGCAGACGCAGCCCACCGTGCTCGTCGCTGCCGACGGCTACGAGTACGGCGGCAAGCAGTTCGAGTGCATCAGCCGACTGGGCGAGATCGTGCCGCAGGTGCCGTCGATCCGTCGCACGGTGGTGGTGCCGGTGATCGGTGCCGGCGCTGCCTCATCGGCATCAGCATCGGCGACACCGTCGATCACCACCGTCGACTGGGCCGACTATCTCGCCCCGCACCGCGCGACGCCCCTCGAGTTCACGAGGATGACGGGCGACCATCCCGCCTACATCCTCTACTCGAGCGGCACCACTGGGAAGCCGAAGTGCATCACGCATCGATCGCTCGGGGTGCTGTTGATGCACTTGAAGGAGCAGCGGCTGCACACCGATCTGCGGGCGGGCGACCGCTTCTTCTACTTCACGACATGCGGCTGGATGATGTGGAACTGGCTGGTCAGCGGACTGGCCAGCGGCGCCACGCTGGTGCTGTTCGACGGCAACCCCTTCCACCCGTCGCCGAGCGGGCTCTTCGACCTCGCTCGCGACGAGCGGGTCACACAGTTCGGCGTGTCGGCGAAGTTCATCGACTCGGCGAACAAGGCCGGGCTCCGGCCGATCGACACCCACGAGCTCTCGTCGATGCGCACCATCCTGAGCACGGGGTCGCCGCTCGGCGACGACGGCTTCCGCTGGGTGTACTCGTCGGTGAAGGCCGACGTGCACCTCTCGTCGATCAGCGGCGGCACCGACCTGTGCGGCTGCTTCGTCGGAGGGAATCCGACGCTCCCGGTGCACGTCGGCGAGATCCAGGGACCGATGCTCGCGCTCGACATGGCCGTCGTCGATGTCGACGGGACGCCGGTCACCGAGCCCGGCGTGAAGGGCGAACTGGTGTGCCGGTCGCCATTCCCGAGCGTGCCCGTGGGGTTCTGGGGCGACGACGATCGGGGCACGAAGTTCAGCGCCGCCTACTTCGACCGCTTCCCCGGCGTGTGGGCGCACGGCGACTTCGCCTCGTGGAGCGAGCACGGCGGCATGGTGATCCACGGACGCAGTGACGCCACGCTGAACGCGGGCGGCGTGCGCATCGGCACGGCGGAGATCTACGCGCAGGTCGAGCGCTTCGTCGAGATCACCGAGGCCGTGGCAGTGGGCCAGGAATGGGACGGCGATACGCGCATCGTGCTGTTCGTCCGCCTCGCAGCCGGCGCCTCGCTGACCGACGAGCTCGAGATGCGGATTCGCCAGCGACTGCGCACCGAGGCAAGCCCGCGGCACGTGCCGGCGCGCATTGTCGCCGTCACCGACGTGCCGCGTACCCGCAGCAACAAGATCAGCGAGCTTGCGGTGAACGATGTGGTGAACGGGCGAGCGGTGCGCAACACCGAGGCGCTGGCCAATCCGGAGGCACTCGACCAGTTCCGGAATCGACCCGAACTGGCGCGCTGAGAACTACGAGCCCTGCTTGCGGGCCCGCAGCACGAGCACGCTGGGCGTGAGCGGATCGCGCACGCGGTCGTCGCGCAGGTCGATCATCTGGTCGATGTGGAAGTTGCTGCGCTCGAGCATCATGTAGAGCTCGGCGAACGTGGGGCTGGTGGCGCCGTAGGCGTACTGCGCGCAGTGATCGGCGCCGAACATCGCCGCCACCGGATGCGGCATCGCCATCACGAACGGGCATCCTGGCTTCAGCACCCGGTGCACCTGGCGCAGCAGTCGCGGCAGGTCGTCGACGTTGCCGAGCGAGTGCGATGCGAGCGCCAGGTCGATCGAGCCGCTCGTGGCGAAGCCGAGGTCGGCGAGGTCGCCCCGATGGCACTCGACGCGCACCTCCTCGGCCTCGGCCGCATGCCGGAGTGCTTGGATGCGCACCGGATCGGGATCGAGGGCCAGTGCCTTGGCACCCGCCTTGGCGATGGCGATGCTGTTGGGAACGGGCCCGATGCCGAGCTCGACCACGCGGGTTCCCCGCACCTCGCCGCACAGTCGCAGCTCTGTCTCGTCGGCGACGTGGTGGCCGTACCAGAGCTTCATGCCCCCATTCTCGCAATCGTGGGGCCTCCGGCGAGGGATAACCTGCGCCCGCATGACGTTCGGTGCAGGATCGCTGCGGGGGAGCGGGGTGATCGACCACCGCCTGGCGCGCCGGCACCTCATCAACGAGTACCGGCGCGGCCGCCTTCGCCAGGACCAGGTGTGCGACGCCCACCCCGAGCTCATCCGGGCGGCCCGCAATGTCGGCACGCCGGCGAGCATCGCCTGCCCGATCTGCGACCTGTGCGAGCTGCGGCTCGTCACCTATGTGTTCGGGCGCGGGCTGCCGTCGCACGGCCGCTGCGTCAGCACTGCCGAGGAGCTGCGGAAGCTCGATGCGCGGCCCGACGAGCTCACCGCCTACGTGGTCGAGGCCTGCACGAGCTGCCGCTGGCATCACCTGCTGCGAGTGCTGCCGGTCGGGCGCACGCCGCGCCGCATGCGGCACACCTCGTGACCGGCGAGACCGTCCGCCATCTCTTCGTCTACGGCACGCTGCGGCCGGGCGAGGTGCGCTGGCATCACCTCGAGCCGTACGTGGTGGGCGACGGCATCGACGCCACCGTCGGCGGAGAACTGTTCGACACGGGCCTCGACTACCCGGCGGCGATATTCTCCGATTTCGAGGCCAGACACGGCGGAACCGGTGAGCCGGGCCCGTTGATCCGCGGCCGGGTCTACGAACTGTCTGCCGACCGGCTCGACGATGCCCTGGCGCACCTCGACGAGGTGGAAGGCGCCGTGCGTGGCCTCTACCACCGGGTCACCGTGCCGACGTCGACAGGCCCGGTGGCGTGGGCCTACCAGTGCGGCGATGACGGCCTGCTGCGCCACCGCATCGCCAGCGGCGACTGGCAGGACCGGCGGCGCTGACCGCCCCGGTGCCCTGCCCCGACGGCGCATGCGGCCCGTCGGCCCCGTCACACCCCCGGCGTACGGTCAGCCCCGTGAAGTTTGTGCCGTCGACCCGATACCATGCCGGAGTCATATTGGCCCTGCCCCGCCACGGGGCCCCGGCGCACTGCCGGGTCCGAAGGGAGGAATACACGCATGATGCGTGCCTATGAGCTCATGGTCATCTTCGACGGTGACCTCGACGAGAACACTGCCCACGGCAAGGTGAAGTCCGTCACCGACCAGATCGTGAAGGCCGGTGGCCAGGTCCACGGCAAGGCCGACTGGTGGGGCAAGCGGCAGCTCGCCTACCAGATCAACAAGAAGGACTTTGGGTACTACCTCGTCCTGAACGTGCTGGCCCCCGGTGGTGCACTCGACGATCTCGAGCGGACCTTCCGCATCGCTGACGACGTCGTCCGCCACAAGTTGCTGCGCCTTCCCGATGCCGAGGCAGCCCGCCGCGGCATGGCGGCAGCCGCCTAGTCCCCTCACCGTCGTTCCACCTCCAGTCAGGAGCACCCCATGGCCGATTCCAGCGTCACACTCGTTGGCAACCTGCTCAAGGAACCCGAGATCCGCTACACCAGCGGTGGACGGGCTCAGCTGTCGTTTGGCCTCGCGGTCAATCGCCGCTACCAGGTCAACAACGAGTGGCAGGAGCAGACCTCCTTCTTCAACGTCGTTGCCTGGGGCTCGCTGGCCGAGAATGCCGCGGCGAGCCTGTCGAAGGGCACCCGCGTCATGGTGTCGGGTCGCCTCGAGCAGCGCAGCTACGAGACCAAGGAAGGCGAGAAGCGCAACATCGTCGAGGTGATCGCCGATGAGATCGGCCCCTCGCTGCGCTGGGCACGCGCCGAGGTCGAGCGCATCGCCCGCAGCGACGGCGGTGGTGGCGGCGGCGGCGGTGGCAACTACGGCGGCGGCGGCGGTGCACCGTCCGGTGGCGCCCGCAGCAGCGGCGGCGGAGGCGGCGACCCCGTCTACGGCGACGAAGAGCCCTTCTGATCCTTTCCCCACATCGTTCGACTCGAAACGGAAACTCCAATGGCAAGCAAGAAGAACAGCAAGGTCAGGGCCCCGAAGGAAGGGGCCAACCCGAAGAAGTTCAAGAAGAAGACCAGTGTGCTCGTGACCGACAAGGTCGAGTACGTCGACTACAAGGACGTCAACCTGCTCACGCGATTCGTCAGCGACCGCTCGAAGATCCGCAACCGCCGGGTGACGGGCAACGACGTGCAGCAGCAGCGTGACATCGCCACGGCGATCAAGAACGCCCGCGAGATGGCGCTGATGCCGTACACCAAGCGCGTCTCGCAGACCCGCACCCGCCCGCCCCGCGACGGCGATCGCCGCGAGCGGATGGACGACCAGGTCCGCGAGAGCCAGGTGGCCGAGACCACGCTCGAGGCAGAACTCGAGGGTGTCGAGGGCGTGACGGTGAGCGCCGAGGGAGACGAGTGACATGAAGGTGATCCTCCGCTCCGACATCAAGGGCCAGGGCAAGCGCGGCGACATCGTCGAGGTGTCCGACGGCCATGCACGCAACTACCTGCTGCCCAAGGGCCTCGCCATCGCTGCCAGCGACGGCGCGGTCGCTCAGGCCGCAGCGATGCGCCGTGCCCGCGACCTGCGCGAGGCCGGCGACCGCGATGCCGCTCGCACCGTTGCCGCGGCACTGGCCTCGAAGACGATCACCATCACCATGAAGGCCGGCGCCGAGGGGCGCCTGTTCGGCTCGGTCACTGCGGCCGACGTGGTGAAGGCGCTCGAGTCGCAGGCCAAGATCGTGCTCGACCGCAAGCAGGTGCACGTCGACCACATCAAGACCACTGGCACGCACCAGGTGGTGGCCTCGCTGCACCACGACATCGAGGGCACGATCAACCTCGAGGTCGTTGCCAGCTGAGGCGTTTCGCCGCCGGCACGGACCGGTTCGTACTGCGACCATGGTTCACAGCCCCGACGATCCTTCCCCGGAAGTGCGTCGGGGCTGTGTCGTGTACCGGTTTCCTCCGTGTCGCCCGTGGAGCGACATCCGCTCACGGGGGAGTTGTCCACAGGCCATCCACAGGTAATCGGGTCTAGCCATCCACAGCCATTTGGGGGCAAGGTGAGAGCCACATGACTGAGAGCTGGAGCGACCGCACCCCGCGCCGGGGCACCGATCGGGGCCGCCGCGCCGATGCCCCGGTGCCGCGCCGCCTCGATGCGCGCGTGCCGCCGCACAACCTCGACGCCGAGGAGAGCCTGCTGGGCGCCCTGCTGCTGTCGCGCGACGCCGTGAACCAGGTTGCCGAGTTCGGCGTCGAGGTCGACCACTTCTACAAGCCCGCCCACCAGCACATCTACACCGCCATCCGCGGCCTGATGCACTCGGGCATGGCAGTCGACACGGTCACCGTCGCCGACGAACTGCGTCGCAACGGCCTGCTCGACGAAGTCGGCGGGGCCTCGGGGCTGCTTGCGCTGCAGAACGCCACCCCGGCGATCTCGAACGTGCTCCGCTACGCGGAGATCGTCGTCAACACAGCCCTCCTTCGCCGCCTCATCGCCGTCGCCGGCGACATCACCGAGGTGGCATTCAGCGAGCCCGACGACGTGCAGAAGGCGCTCGACGAGGCCGAGAGCCGCGTGTACTCGATCGCCGAGCAGCGGGTGGTCGACAGCACGCGCATTCTCAGCGACCTCATCACGCCGGCGATGGACAGCCTGCAGGAGACCTACGAACGCGGCACGGCCATCACCGGCCAGCCGACTGGCTTCGCCGATCTCGACGAGATCCTTGCCGGCCTGCAGCCGTCGACGCTCAACATCGTTGGCGCCCGTCCCGCCATGGGGAAGACGGCGCTCGGGCTTGGCATCGCGACGTACGTGGCGAAGACCTCCAACCTGCCGGTGCTCGTGTTCTCGCTCGAGATGGGGCACGCCGAGCTCACGCAGCGCATCATCTCGTCGGAGGCCGAGGTCGAGTCGCAGAAGTTCCGTACCGGCAAGATGGTGGAGGCCGACTGGTCGAAGGTGGGCCGGGCGATCGGCCGACTCGACGGCGTACCGCTATATCTCGACGACAATCCGCGCGTCACGGTGATGGAAATCCGGGCCAAGGCGCGGCGTCTCAAGGCGCGCAACGGCGGCCTGGCGATGATCCTCATCGACTACCTCCAGCTGATGAGCGGCGGATCGTCGGCCGAGAACCGCCAGCTCGAGGTCAGCGAGATCAGCCGTGGCCTGAAGATTCTCGCCCGCGAGCTCGAGGTGCCCATCCTCGCCCTCAGCCAGCTGAGCCGCAGTCTCGAGTCGCGAGCCGACAAGCGGCCGATGCTGGCCGATCTGCGCGAGTCGGGAAGCCTCGAGCAGGATGCCGACGTCGTGATGTTCCTGTACCGCGACGAGGTGTACAACCGCGACTCACCCGACAAGGCCGCCGCCGAACTGATCGTCGCGAAGCATCGCTCTGGCCCCATCGGCGTGGCGCGGCTGGTGTTCCGCGGCCAGTACACGAAGTTCGGCAACGCCGCGCGCGGCGTCTGACCGCAGCACCTGCACTGCGGCTGTCGGCTGCCTACGACGTCGAGCCGGCCTACTCGGCGAAGAGCCGCGGCATTGCGGCGGCGAGTGGGGCCGGGTCGAGATCGGGCGTCAGGATGCCGGCCGCCTCGTCCAGTGCCAGGGCCCCGAACGTGAAGGCGCGGATGATGTGCCACTGACAGGTGAGTCGCTGCACCTGCGTAGGCGTGGCGTCAAGTTTGGCCGTCAGACGCGTCGCGACGGTTGCATCGGCTCGGTCGAGCGCGTCGGCGAATGTCTGGCGAAGGTCGTCGTAATGCCGCGCCGCGAGCACGCACTCGAGCCGGAGGCGTCGCACCTGGCGGGTGGAATCGTCGCAGAGCGCCTGTGATGCCATCAGCACCAATCGCTGCGCAGCTGCCTCGTCGACACCGATCAGGGCGAGCACCCGCGGCCCGACCACCTGGTCGATGATCTCACCGAGCGCAGCCGCAGTAAGCTTGTGCTTCGACGAGAAGTGGGCGTATGAGTGGCTGACCGAATGGCCCGCCTGTCGGGCGATGCGATGCGCGCTCGCCCTGTCGAAGCCGCCCCGCGCAATGACGACCAGTGCCGCATTGAGGAAGTCGTCGGTGGTCGCAGAGTCGCTGGTGATGACCGGCATCTGCAGTGGCTCGAATTCCTCGGCGCGCGCAATGAGGGGAGCGCGGGTGCTCGCCAGGTCGCGGACGGTGTGGAGGAACTGCTGGGGCGACGACCGGCGACGGGCAGGGGTGACTCGCGCGATGAGCATCTCGCCCAGCACGGCCGCCAGCGCGTAGAGCGAGAGTGCCGGCGGAAGGGATGCGGTCCGGAGCATGTAGTGCTGCACGATGGCGGCGCAGTCGTCGCGGATGACGTCGGCGGCGTAGGGAAACCGCCGCACGGCCGACAACGTCTCGACAAGCGCCTCGGCCTCGGGCTCAGGATGTCGGAGGGTGTCGCAGAGTGCGGCGGGCGGCTCGCCATCGGCGGCGATCAGCCAGTCGGACAGCTGATCGGCCACGGTGCGCATGACGGGCGCGATCGCGGACGGCCAGACCGCCAGCACGACGTCGTCGGTGCCGTCGAATCAGTTGTAGAGCGGCCCGGTGCTGACGTTGGCGCGCTTGGCGATGGCTGGCAGCGAGGCGGCGTCGAGGCCCGACTCGGCCATCACCTCGAGGGCAGCTGACAGCAGGTCTGCCGTCGTCGTTGCCCCGCTCCGCCTCGTGCGCTGTCCGGTGCCCACCGCACCCCCTCCCGACGTCGCACTCCTATGCGCCGACGCAACGGGGCCCTGCTGTCCGGCCGGGCCCCGCTGTCGGTGAGTGCTGCGCGGTGCGCAGCGAGGACGTCAGTCCTCGTCGCTCGGCTGGTACAGCTGGCCGAGGAGGTACCCGTAGATGAGGTGCCACACCAGGATGCCGGCGGGCAGCTTCCAGCCGTCGGGGCCGTCGAAGAGGAACAGCCCGTAGCCGTTGTTCTGCACGTAGGCATACGGCACCAGCAGGCCTGCGCTGATGATGGTCATAATGACGCCGTACGTCAGGCCCTTCAGGATGTTGCCCTTGTTGGTCTTGCCGTCGAACGGCAGGCTGTGGCGGGCGATGACGCCGTACATCACGGCGAAGACGATGCCGTTGATGAAGTGGAGCATCTGGCCGGCGAAGAACGAGCCGGTGAGGTTGCCGGCGAACGCCTCGAAGTTGGCGAACACGCCGTTGGCGCCCTCTGCCACGCCGATTGCCAGGAGGCCGTTGTACAGCGGCCAAGGCAGTGTCGGCAGGCCGATCGCAGGGAAGACATACCCGAAGTAGGTGCCCAGCTGGGTGGCGATGACGCCGACCAGGAGGATGCTGGTGATCGGTCGTTCGTCGACGAACCTTCTCCAGCGGGCGGACGGTTGACCCGGACTTGCCATTCGAAACCCCCAATGTCTCGAGGCGGGCGGATGCCCGCACCACGGGCAACGTACCACTCAGCGGACACCCCGACGCGAACCGCCGTCACGGGGCACCGAGTGCCCGCACCGAGCATCGACCAGCGAGCACCGGTGAGGCGATGCAAGGCGCCGGGGCGATGTCGTCGATCGCGGGGCGTCAGCCGGCGGCGGGCGGCCGGTAGTCGGTGTTCCGGTCGATGTTCATGTAGATGTCCATGCCGATCGGGTCGGTGATCTCCTCGGCAAGCTGGCCGAGGAGTCCGGCACACCGTGCGAGCAGCGCCACGCCGCGCACGACGCCGAGCGGTACGTCGACGTCGGCGAGCACTGCGCCGCAGACGCCAGCCCCGTTGAGGGGCAGCGTGCGGTTGAGCACCGACGGATGCGCGCGGCCAATGGCCTCGAACAGTCGCAGGTGGGGTCCGAAGACGCCGTGCTGCCTGGCCAGGTCGAAGAGCCGCGGCGTGCGCGGGTCGCCGTCCTTGTGCACGGGATGCCCGAGGCCCGGCACGAACGAGCCTGCGTCCTTCGCCCTGCGGACAGCGTCGGCGGCGACCGCATCCCACCCGGCATCGTCGTCGGGGATGCGGTCGAGGGTGGCGAGGGTCGAGGCGAGGAACGCCGCCGAGTTCTCGGTGACGCCGAGGAAGCGCGAGCCGCCGCCGAGCAACCCTGCGGCGAGCGCACCCTGCAGGCTGTCGGGGGCGCTCAGCAGCGTCACCCGGGCGGCGATCGCCGTGGGCGTGAAGCCGTGGTCGGCAAGCGCGCACAGCACCGCTTCGAAGAGCGCTCCCTGCCCTGCGGTCGGCCGCCGCTTGGTGATCATCCAGTACGAGAGTTCGCCGAAGCTGACGTTGCCCATCAACTCGCCGGCGAGGTCGTGGCCGAGCAGCGTGATGGAGTGTAGGTCGGATGCTCCGAGGCCGGTGCGGTACGAGGGAGTGGAGGTCATGGTCGCTTCCGTTCTGCCGCGGTGCGGCTACTGGGGAGTGGAGAGCCACCGACGGATCTCGTCGGAGTGCTCGCCGAGGAGCGGTGGGGGAAGGTCGTAGCGCGGGCTCGACACGCTGAAGTCGATGGGATTGCGCACCGTGTCGACGGCTCGGCCGCCCTCGCCCACCGTGACACGCGGCTGCAGCCCGAGTTGCTCAGCGAGGGCCACACCTTCGCCGATCGTGTTGATCGGTCCGCACGGCACGCCCGCTGCGTTCAACTTCACGAAGAGGTCGTCGGCCGACCACTGCCGGAGTCGCTCCTCGAGGATCGGCTGCAACTGCTCGCGGTTGGCCGTGCGGTCGGCGTTGAGCGCGAACCGCGGATCGTCGGCCACCTCGGCAATGCCGAGCACCGTGCAGAGCGATCGGAACTGCCGGTCGTTGGCGGCCGTGATGATGACATCGCGGTCCTTGGTGGGCATCGCCTGGTACGGGTAGACGCTGGGGTGCTCGTTGCCCATCCGGTGTGCCACCACCCCGGCGAGCGTGTAGGCGCCGGTGTGGTTGACCAGACCCGACATGGCCGATGACAGCAGGTTCACCTCGACGTGCTGGCCCTCGCCGGTGAGCGTGCGGTGGTGCAGTGCTGCGAGCACGCCGATCGTGCCGTGGAGTCCGGTCATCACGTCGAATGCGGCGATGCCGGCACGGTATGCAGGGCCGTCACTGGGGCCTGTGAGGCTCATCAGTCCCGACACCGCCTGCACGACGAGGTCGTAGCCCGGCAGCGCGGCACCGCCCTTGGTGCCGAAGCCGCTGATCGAGAGATAGACGATCGACGGGTTCAGTTCGCGGGCGGCGTCGTAGCCAAGCCCGAACTTGTCGAGGCTGCCGACCTTGAAGTTCTCGATGCACACGTCGGCCCGGCGAAGCAGCTCTCGCGCCACGTCGACGTCGTCGGGATTGCCGAAGTCGAGCACGATCGACTGCTTGTTCCGGTTGATCGACAGGTAGTACGTCGAGATGCCGTCTCGCTCGGGCGGCATCCACGTGCGGGTCTCGTCACCGGCTGGGCTCTCCACCTTGATCACCGTCGCACCGAGGTCGGCGAGCAGCATCGAGCAGTACGGGCCTGCCAGCACCCGCGAGAGGTCGGCGACGAGGATCCCGTCGAGGGGGCCTCGTCGCTGCTGGGCGTGATCTGAATTCGGTGTGGTCATCGGCGTGCTTTCAGGGCGATCGGAAGTTCGGATAGTCGCAGAGTACGGTTGCTCCCGGCATTGCGCCGAATGGCACGACGAGAGGACAGCAGGGGTGGCCGCGCGCCAGAAGAATGTCACTGGACGAGGGGCGACGCGACCTGCAGTTCCGCAGCCGAGGGAGGGCGACTTCGTCGAGGCGCTCTCCCGCGGACTCGACGTGCTGACGTGCTTCGGGCCCACGGCGATGGAGCTCACGGTCAGCGACGTGGCGGCCCGTACCGGCCTTGCGCGGCCGACGGCCCGCCGGCTGCTGCTGACACTCGAGCAGCTCGGCTACGTGCATTCCGATGATGGCGTCTATTCGCTGACCACGCAAGTGCTCGAGCTCGGCACGGCCACCATTGCGGCCCAGGGCGCATGGGATCTTGCCCGGCCTCGCTTGATCGAGCTGGTCCGCCACACCGGCGAATCGAGCTCGATGTCGCAGCTCGATGGCAGCGACATCGTGTACACCGCACGCGTGCCGGTGGCGAAGATCATCGCTCTCTCGGTGCACATCGGCACCCGCTTTCCCGCCGTTGCCACCTCGATGGGTCACGTGCTTCTCGCCGACCTCGATAGAGACGCGCTTGCCCACGCCATGCGGCAGCCGTCGCGTTCCGGTGTCATTCCCCGCGTCGTCCCGACGAGCCGAGAACTGGATCGGATACTGAAGGAGACCCGCGACCGCGGCTGGGCAATGAGCGACGAGCGGCTCTCGCTCGGCATCCGGTCGATTGCCGCGCCCGTTCGCGACGCTGTGGGCCGCGTGAGGGCGGCAATGAATGTCACGGTTCATGCTGCCGAGACCTCAGTGACGACGCTCACGAAGGAGTACCTCCCGATGCTGCTCCGCGCCGCCGAGGCGGTGTCGGTCGACTGGGCGAACCTGTCGCGGCTGCCGGCCACCGAGCCTCGACCGCTCACGAGGCGAGCGCCGCAGGGCAGTCGACGCTCGCCGCGCTCGTAGGCGCACTGCAAGGTCGCTGCGCGACCCGTGCGATCAGCGGTAGGTGTTGTTGCTGGTGTGATCGCCGGCCAGCCAGCGCTTCAGCGTCTCGTGCGCGTCGGCCGAACGGTCCTTGGCGATGTCGCCGGCATGGGGCACGTCGACCGTGAACTCGAGCAGCATTCCGTTGGGATCCTCGGTGTAGAGCGACCGGCAGTAGCCGTGCTCGAGCACATAGGTGCCATCGGGCTTCCAGTTGGCGGCCTTCAGCCGCCGCTCGAGTTCGGCCTGGCCCTTGGCGTCGACCTTCAGGGCGATGTGGCGGAAGGGCGAGGGCAGCAGCGCAGGATCGAACAGGTCCTGATCGGCCTTGTCGGCGAACTGGAAGAAGGCGAGGGCGCTGCCATCGGCGAGGCCGAAGAAGGTGTGGCAGTACACGCGCAGGGCGCCGAACAGCTCATCAGCCTCTGACCACGTGGCGAGCAGCGGGAAGCCGAGCACGTCCTCGTAGAACGCGCGCGTGGCCTCCTGGTCCTTGGTGACGTACGCCGTGTGGTGAAGGCGCTGGGCGATCGGTGCAGTGCTGCTCATCAGGGATCCCTTCTGTCGGTGCCGTTGGCGCGCCCGGCCGGTGCGATGCGCACTGGTCGGCCGGATTCCGGACGAGTGTCCGACGGACGGACACCCAGCCACTCAGCGTACAGTGGTTCCGAATGCGGGGAAAGTCCTGCGCCGCACGGGATGGGCGCACCTGCCACTGTCACGAGGAGCATCCATGGCCGGCGAGATCCTGAGCACGCACACCGGGAGCCTTCCGAGGCCCGACGATCTCATCGCGATGATGTGGGCGGTGGGTGACGGAATTCCCGTCGACCGAGCAGCGCTCGAGGCGAGGATCGAGTCCGCCGTCACCGAGATCGTGGCCCGGCAGGTGGCTGCGGGCGTGAGCGTGATCAACGACGGCGAGATGTCGAAGCCGTCTTACGCCACCTATGTGAAGGATCGCCTCAGCGGGTTCGAGGGCGAGTCGGTGCAGAACTACCACTTCCAAGATCTCGTCGACTTCCCGCGCAGCCAGGAGATCGTCGCCGGCAATCCCGGCCGCCGGAAGCGCACGGCACCTGCCTGCACGGGACCGATCACCGTGAAGGACGCGGACGCAGCGGTGAAGGACGCCACGCTGCTGCGTGCCGCGGCGGCCGCGACGAGGCATGGGCGTGTGTTCAGCAGCGCCGCATCGCCGGGCGTGGTGAGCGTGTTCTTCAACAACGAGTACTACGCCACGCGCGAGGAGTACGTGTTCGCCATCGCCGAGGCAATGCGAGTGGAGTACGAGGCGATCGCCGCTACTGGCGCCACCGTGCAACTCGACTGTCCCGACCTCGGCATGGGCCGCCATTCCGCCTACGCCCACCTCAGCCTCGACGACTACCGGGCCACGATTCGCACCAACATCGAGGCCCTCAACCACGCAGTGCGCAACATTCCCGCCGAGCAGCTGCGGATGCACGTGTGCTGGGGCAACTATCCCGGCCCGCACCACTGCGACGTGCCGGTGCAGGACCTGATCGACATCGTGTGGACGGCCAAGCCGCGCACCGTGCTGCTCGAGGGCGCGAATCCGCGGCACCAGCACGAGTGGAAGGTGCTGAAGGAATTCGGCGTGCCAGAGCACAAGGTGCTGTGCCCGGGCGTCATCGAGCCGCAGTCGAACTACATCGAGCATCCCGAGGTGGTCGCACAGCGCATTGCGCAATGGGCACAGGTGGTGCCGCCCGACCGGCTCATGGCCGGCGTCGACTGCGGCTTCAGCATCCACGTTGGCATGCAGGGCATCGACCCAGACGTGGCGTGGGCGAAGTTGGCGAGCCTTGCCCAGGGATGCGAGATCGCCAGCGCCCGACTGTTCGCATAGCGACTCCGCGCGGCGGAGCGACGCGCCATTTGCTCAGTCGTGCCGCTCAGAGGTGCCGCGTAGACGTGCGGTGTAGACCTGCCGTGCAGACATGCCGCCTAGACGTGCCGCTTAGACAGTGGCCGGCTCGGTGTCGGCGAGCGGTGGCCAGATCGTGATGTCGGCCGTCTCGTCGTCGAGCGACGGGCTCGAGTTGCCCACGGTCGACAGCGCGTGCGCCTTCTCTGCATCGGTGAACGGCCTGACGGTGTGGCAGAACTCGACCATGTTGCCGCTCGGATCGGTGATGTAGATGCTGCGGCAGAACTCGTGGTTCACCTCGGCAACGGTGTGGCCGTGGCGGCGCCAGCGATCGCGGTGGCGATGGAGATCATCGAGGGTCGGTGCATCGAAGGCGATGTGGTTCACCCACACTGGAAGGCCGATGCCCGCATTGAGGTTTGCCGACCAGTCGGTGCCGATGGCGGCGTCGTGGATCTCCCAGAAGGCCATCATTCCCGTCTCGCCGTTGGGCGAGTCGTCGGTGGCATAGAAGAAGTGCTTGGAGAAGCCGCTGGGCGTGGCACCGGGAGCGGTTGGCGTCGGCGTGGCGACCACTTTCACGAGGTGGAAGCCCATCACCTCGGTGTAGAAGCGGTGCGTTGCCGCAGCGTCGTGCGTGGCGAGGGCGACATGGTGGAAGGCCATGCCGCCATTCTCGCGCCGCGAACTGGTCCCTCGGTCACCGTGGTGCGGAAGCGGGCGTGCGTCGCCAGACTGTGGGCATGTTCCTGGGAGAGGACATCCTCGTGTGGCTGCTGCTGGCGATGGGCGGCGCGCTGTTCGCCGGCAACCTGATGGCGCTCGTGCGCCCTCCCGAGGCGAAGCGCGATGACACTGATCTCGACGTTGCGCCGCGCAGTCGCAGCATCGTGATGGCCGCAATCGGCCTCGGCGTGGCGCTCGTGGCCCTCGCCAGCCTCGTTACGGGCTGAGCGTCGCGGGTGGCGCGACACGCCCTGACGGCATCACCAGATCAGCGAGGTCGGCGTCGAGCGATTGGTGAAGGTGCCGTCGCCCACCTGGCCGTAACCATTGAATCCCCAGCACTGGAATGCACCTGAGGTGAGAACGGCGCAGGCGTGCGCACCGCCCACCGACAACGCACTCACGCCGGAGGTGAGACCGGTCACGTCGGCGACTGTCGCTCGCTCGGAGGTCTCGGTGCCGTCGCCGAGTTGGCCGAGTCCGCCGCCGCCCCAGCACTTCGCGCCGCCGGACGTACTGAGGGCGCATGAGAAGCCGTCACCGGAGGCAACCGAAGCGACGCCGCTGGTGAGCTGAAGCACGGGCACGGGAGTTGTCTGAGAGAAGCCCGCCCCTGGATTGCCAAGTCGGCTCGAGAAGTTGTTGCCCCAGCACACGGCTGCGCCCGCAGTGGTGACCGCGCACGAGAAGCAGTCGCCAGCCGAGATGGACGCAACCCCGCTGCTGAGGCCGCTGACATCGACGGGCACGTTGGAGTTGCTGAGGCCACCGTTGCCCAACTGCCCGAAGTAGCCCGCACCCCAGCACTTCACTCCGCCGCCCGTCGTGAGCGCACAGGTGTGATTGCCGTAGGCCGCGATCGACGCAACGCCGCTGCTGAGGCCGTCCACGTCGACCGGCGTGGAACTGTCGCCGGCAACACCGTTGCCTAGCTGGCTCTCACCATTGCCACCCCAGCACTTGACGCCGCCGGCAGTGGTAAGGGCGCACGAGTGGACGTATCCGATAGCGATCGACGCAACGCCACTCGACAGCCCACTGACATCCACCGGCGTCAGCGCCTGGCTGGTGGTGCCATTGCCGACCTGTCCGTAGGTGTTGCCACCCCAGCACTTGACACCGCCGCTCACGACTGCGCACGCGTGATCGATGCCGGTGTCGATCGACGTGACGCCACTCGTGAGGCCGCTGACCCTCCGCCGCACCTCGGCATCATTGGTGGTGCCGTTGCCGAGGTTGCCGGAGATGTTGCTTCCCCAACACGCAGCGCCGCCGCCCGTGAGCAACCTTCACGAGTACAGATAGCCGGCCACCAAGGCAGTCGGCGCTTCCATTGCCACGCCGTTGCCGATGACGCCAACCGACCAGCTCTCTCTCGCTGCCGTAGCGGTAATCGTGGCGGTGCGCGCCGAGGCAGCCGTGGTTAGGAATCTCACGGTGAGCTCGCACCACTGCCCTGGCTTCGGAACCACGCCCGTGCACCCGTTGGATGAGATGTTGATATCGGAGCTGGAGGATCTGGGGATCACCACTTCCGGCTTGCGGAGCGTCTTCGTGCCAGTGTTGGTGAGCCGCAGCACCTTCGTCGCTTCGGCGAAGGTCTCGAGTGTTCCGAAGTCGACAGGATCGTCCGACCTCGTGACGTCCTTTACTGGCTTGCCGGCGTTGGCCGCTGGCGGGCCGACGACGGCTACAAGTGCTGCGACTGCCGCAACGAGCGTGATGACTCGCGAGCTGGTGGCTGGGCGCTTGGTTGGGTCTCCTTGGATGATGTGCTCTCGCGGAAGCACTCAAGCAGAGTGCCGGGTACACGGTGGACGGCGTCGAGCAGGATGGATTCGAGCGGACGCGATTCTTCATCACGGCGGCACTGCTGCCAAGAGTTCCGACTCGTAACGGCGTCGATTCGCCCCCGTGTACGGGGAACGCCGGAGATCAGAAGCCGACGACGTCGACCGGTGTGCTGCTTGCCGGGTCGAAGGTGCCGCTGCCGAGCAGGCCGCTGTCGTTGGATCCCCAGCACTTCACTGCATCAGCGAGAACAGCACACGTGCTGAATGTGCCTGCATCCCCGGCGAGTACGCCGCTGCCGAGGCAGGTGACAGCGACGGGAGTCGGCTGGTCGCTGACACTGCCGTTGCCGATCTGTCCGTAGCCGGCATAGCCCCAGCACGAGAGGGCTCCGGCGCTGGTGACGGCACAGCCGTGATTGTCGCCGGCGAACACCAGTGCCACGCCGGCCGACAGGCCGGTGACGGGGCCGGGCGTGGTGTTGGAGTCGGTGCTGCCGTCGCCCATCTCGTACAGGGTGCTGTAGCACCAGCAGACTGCGGCGGCGGAGAGCACCGCACATGAGGTGAAGACGCCGGCGGTGATCGAGGCGACGCCGGACGAAAGTCCGGTGACGTCGACTGGCTCCGTCGAGTAGGTGCCGGCAGCGGGAAGGCCGAGCTGGTCGCGGAAGTTGTCACCCCAGCACTTGACGCCGCCGCTGACGATGGCGCAGGTGTGTGCCCGTCCCGCCGCGATGGCCGTGGCTCCGGCCGCGATGTTCGAGACCGGAACAGGACCTGAGGTGCCGCCGATGACACTGTTGCCCAGCTGCCCCATGCTGTTGTTGCCCCAGCAGGTGATGGTGCCGTCGGCCTTCACTGCGCATGTGTGCGAATCGCCGGCCGCGAGGGCCGTGACGCCGCTGCCAAGGCCGGGAACATCGACAGGGACGCTGCTGTCGGTGCCGGTGCTGTTGCCGAGTTGGTTGAGATTGTTTCGCCCCCAGCACTTCACGCCGCCAGTCGTGGTGAGCGCACAGGTGTGGTACTCGCCGGCTGCTGCTGCGGCAATGCCGGTGGCCAGTCCGCTGACACCTACTGGGGATCGGCGATCGTCGACGCTGTTGTCGCCGAGTTGGCCGTAGAGGTTGTCGCCCCAGCACACGAGAGCGCCGGTGGTGGTAACGGCGCATGCGTGGCCTCGTCCGACGGTGACCGACGTGGCAGTCGCCGTGGTGGTGGCACTGCCGAGGAGACTGGCGGCGATCGTGGTCTTGGCGGCCACCGTGCTGACGGCCCCGAAGGCCGCGCCGCCTGCTGATGGCGCAAAGACGATGGTGACGGTGCAGGAGTCGCCCGACCGCAGCACGCTGGTGGAGCAGTTCTCGGCGCCGACGAAGAAATCGACGCCAATGACGGAGATTCCAGGCTTGCGGATGGTCTTGGTACCGGTGTTGGTGAGCAGGATGCTCTTCTGGTCGGTCGCGCCGACGGCGAGCGACCCGAACGAGAGCTCGGTGGGCGACCAGGTGAGCGATGTGATCGGCCGAGCGGCCGAGGCGTGCGGCGCGAGACAGGTGGTGACGACAGCCAGGGTGGCGCAGGCTCGAGCGATGAGGCGGCCTGCCCGGCGGTGCTGCGACGGGCAACTGTTGCCGTGCGAGGAGTTCCGCCGTCCCGCCATGATGCCGCCCTTCGTTCGGGCCGGGCGTTCCGCCGCACCGGCCGCTGTGCACTGAGTGCTGTCGACGAGCGTCGGTGCCGCCGAGTCGCCCGCAAACGTTAGGAGTGGCAACCCCCAGCATCGCCGGTGCCCCGACAGGCACGGTGCAGCCCCCGAACACCACCCCGGCGGGGTTTCCGTCGCCGTCACCACCTGACTACCCTGCAGTCGACAGCGCCGCGGCCACCACCTCGACGCAGTTCTGCGGGTGTAGTTCAATGGCAGAACATCTGCTTCCCAAGCAGACAACGCGGGTTCGATTCCCGTCACCCGCTCTCGGCCCAAAGGGCCGACTCTCGGTCGCTCGAATCGGGAGGAGCGCAGCGACGGATCCCGTCACCCGCTCTGCGCGAAGCGCACTCGCGGTCGCTCGAATCGGGAGGAGCGCAGCGACGGGTCCCGTCACCCGCTCTCGGCCCGAAGGGCCGACTCGGTTCGAGACGGAGTCGTGACCTTCGGTCGTGGCGCAAGCCCTG
>JBJTRF010000080.1:0-4228 GCA_046076025.1 Ilumatobacteraceae bacterium | reverse complement strand
CGGGTGATGGGCTCGATGAAGCCGTTCACGACCATGCCCATTGCCTGCTCCTGCGAGAGGCCGCGGCTCATCAGGTAGAAGAGCTGCTCGTCGGCGATCTTCGACACGGTGGCCTCGTGGCCGATCTGCGCGTCGCGCTCGCCCACCTCCATGTACGGCAGCGTGCGGCTCTCGCTGTGCTCGTCGAGGATCAACGCGTCGCACTGCACGTGGCTCTTGCAGCCGTGCGCCCCCTCTTCGACCCTGACGAGGCCGCGGTACGTGGTGATGCCGCCGTCCTTGCTGATGCTCTTCGACACGATCTTGCTCGTGGTCTCGGGCGCGGCGTGCACCATCTTGGCGCCCGCGTCCTGGTGCTGGCCGGGGCCGGCGTAGGCCACGCTGAGCACTTCGCCGGTGGCCTTCGGGCCGACGAGGTAGACGCTCGGGTACTTCATGGTCAGCTTCGACCCGATGTTGCCGTCGATCCACTCCATGTGACCCTCGGCCTCGACGCGGGCGCGCTTGGTGACGAGGTTGTAGACGTTCGGCGACCAGTTCTGGATCGTGGTGTAGGTGACGCGGGCCGACGGCTTGACGACGATCTCGACGACCGCCGAGTGCAGCGAGTCGTTGGTGTACACCGGGGCGGAGCAGCCCTCGATGTAGTGCACCTGGCTGCCCTCGTCGGCGATGATCAGGGTGCGCTCGAACTGGCCGGCGTTCTCGCTGTTGATGCGGAAGTAGGCCTGCAGCGGCATCTCGCACACCACGCCCGGCGGCACGTAGATGAACGAGCCGCCCGACCACACCGCCGAGTTGAGGGCGGCGAACTTGTTGTCGCCGGGCGGGATGACGGACCCGAAGTACTGCTTCACGAGGTCGGGGTACTCGCGCAGCGCGGTGTCCATGTCGCAGAAGAGGATTCCCTGCTTCTCGAGGTCCTCGCGGTTGCGGTGGAACACGACCTCCGACTCGTACTGGGCCGTCACGCCGGCCAGGTACTTGCGCTCGGCCTCGGGGATGCCGAGCTTCTCGTACGTGGCCTTCATCTGCTCGGGCAGGTCGTCCCACTCGCTCACCTGATCGGTGGCCGGCTTCAGGTAATAGAAGATGTCCTGAAAGTCGATGTCGGGCATGTTGACGGCGAACCAGTCGGCCATCGGCTTGCGGTCGAAGAGGCTGAGGCTGCGCTGGCGGAACTTCGTCATCCACGCCGGCTCGCCCTTCCACCAGCTGATCTGGTCGACCACGCCGTTGTTGAGGCCCTTCGCCGGGGTGAAGGCGTATTCGACGTCGGTGTCGCTCCAGCCGAGGTTGTACTTGCTGAGGTCGAGGTCGAAGGTGGTCATCGTGCAGTCCGTTCCGGTGGGGGGATTTCCACTACCGGCATAGTAACAATTCGCTGCCAGCGGCTCCACCCGTCGGGCGGATCTCAGCGGCCGGGCAACCGGGCAACCGGCCGACGGTCTGCCCCGGTCGGCTCAGGCCGCGAACTCGTCGTCGGCCGGCGGGCGCGACGTCGGCCGCGCCGAGCCGGCACCTGCCGGGCCCTCGGCCGGCTCGACCTCGATGGCCGCCACCTCGATGAAGATGCACTCCCCCGGGCAGGCCAGCGCAGCGTCGACCACCGACTGGTACTGGCGCGAGTCGACGACCGCCAGGCTCGAGGACCCACCCGGGTCGTTGAGCACTCGACCGTCGTCGATCACATAGGCGATCCCGTCCTCGAGCAGCGTGAAGACCTCGTGGCAGTGGTCGACGCACAGGCCGTCGCCGGTGCAGAGGTCCTGGTCGATCCACACGCGCACGTGTGGAACCTACCCGCCACCGGCGCACAGCACCCAGAGGTGCTCGCGTTCCGCAGGTCCCGAGTTCGGTGGCCCCGGCGCCGGCAGCGGCAGTTACTGTCGCCGCCGTGATGCCTCCCGTCGCCAAGCAGGTACCCCACACGTGGGAGCGGCCCACCGGCCCCGCCGACGACCCCTGGGCCTGGCTGCGCGACCGCGACGATCCCGACACGCTGGCATACCTGCGCGACGAGAACCGCTACGCCGACGAATGGTTCGCCGGGCACGGCACGCTCGTCGACACGCTGTTCGCCGAGATCAAGCAGCGGGTCAGGGAGACCGACCTCTCGGCCCCGGTTCGCAACGGCCCATGGTGGTACGTCACGCGCACCGAGGAGGGAAAGAGCTACCCGATCCACTGTCGCGGGCGCTCGGCCGACGACGCCACCAGCCAGGTGCTGCTCGACGAGAACGCCGAGGCTGACGGCCACGAGTACTTCTCGATCCACGCCTTCGACGTCGACGAGTCGCATCGCCTCCTGGCGTGGAGCGCCGACACCGATGGCAGCGAGGAGTACACGCTGCGCATCCGCGACCTCGACAGCGGACGCGATCTCGGCGACGAGGTCACCGGCACCACGTGGGGCGGCACCGCATGGTCGGCCGATGCAGCGTGGCTGTTCTACGTCACCCCCGACGAGCAGATGCGGCCCTCGCGCGTGTGGCGGCACCGCGTCGGCACGTCGCAGGCGGATGATGTCGTGGTGTTCGACGAGCCTGACGAGCGGTTCTACGTGTCGGTCGAGCTCAGCCGCAGCCGACAGTGGATCGTGATCGAGTCGGCGAGCCGCACGTCGTCGGAGGCGCTGGTCGTGCCGGCCGGCGACCCGACTGCGCCGGCACGCATCGCCGTGCCCCGGCGCGACGGTGTCGAGTACTCCCTCGAGCACTGGGGCGACCGCTGGCTGGTGCTCACCAACCACGATGCCGTCGACTTCAGGGTGATGACGGCTCCCGAGCACGACCTGGGCGACTGGAGCGAGTTGGTCCCCGGTGCAGATGGCCGGCGCATCACGTCGATCGACGCGTTTGCGGGACACGTCGTGCTGCACGAGTGGAGCGATGCGCAGCCACGGCTGCGGGTGATCTTCCGCGAGGGCGCGTCGCGGGACATCGACCTCGGCCCCGAGCCGCACGATGTCGAGCTCGAGCTGAACCCGGAGTGGGAGGCGACCTCGATCCGGTTCACGTACCAGTCGCTGACGACGCCGCTCACCGTGTACGAGGAGCAGGTCGCCGTCGGCATCTCCGAGCGCGCCGTCCTGAAGCAGCTCCCGGTTCCCGGCGTCGACCTCGGCGACTACGCCGCCGAGCGCCACTGGGCCACGTCGCACGACGGCACGCTGGTGCCGGTCGACATCGTCCGGCACCGCAGCACGCCGCTCGACGGCACGGCACCACTGTGTCTCTACTGCTACGGCAGCTACGAGGTCTCGCTGCCGCCGTGGTTCAGCGTCGCCCGCCTGAGCCTCCTCGACCGCGGCGCCGTGTGGGCGCTCGCCCACCCGCGTGGCGGCGGCGAGCTGGGCAGGTCGTGGTACCTGCACGGCAAGTTCGAGCACAAGCGCAACACGTTCCTCGACACCATCGCCTGCGCCGAGCACCTCGCCGGGCAGCGCATCGTCGACGGCACCCGAATGGCGGTCCGCGGCGGCAGTGCGGGCGGCCTGCTCGTCGGCGCCTGCATCACGATGCGACCCGAGCTGTTCAGGGCGGCGGTGGCCGAGGTGCCGTTCGTCGACGTGGTCACCACCATGAGCGACGCCAGCCTGCCCCTCACCGTGACCGAGTGGGAGGAGTGGGGCGACCCGCGCAGCGGCCCGGCAGCCGAGTACATGCTCGCCTACTCGCCGTACGACAACACCCGGCCCGCGGCGTATCCGGCGCTGCTCATCACCGCCGGGCTCAACGATCCGCGCGTCAGCTTCCACGAGCCGGCCAAGTGGACGGCACGCCTGCGCGCTGTTGCCACCAGCGGCCGCGTCGTGCTGCTGCGCACCGAGATGGGCGCCGGCCACGGCGGGCCAAGCGGCCGCTACGAGTCGTGGCGCGAGGAGGCGCGGGCCCTCGCCTTCCAGCTCGTCGAGCTGCAGCGAGCCTGAGCCGACGCGCTCGCTCAGGCCATCGCTGCGATCGCAGCGGCGAGCAGCACCGCATTGCGCACGAGCGCACCCGGCCCGAGCGGGCGGGCTGACAGCGAGCCGAAGCACGCGCACGGCGGCCGCTGCCCCTTCGCCAGGCGATTGGCGATCAGGGCACTGAAGGCAGCGATCAGCCCCGCCGCCGCGACAGCGGCGGCCTGCCGCTGCCACTGCACCAGCAGCCATGCGCCCAGCACCGCCTCGACCACCGGCACCACGAGCGCCACGGCCCGCGGCACGCCGAGCCCGGCCGCCTGC
>JBJTRF010000079.1:0-8697 GCA_046076025.1 Ilumatobacteraceae bacterium | reverse complement strand
GCCTGCGGGCGACACGACCACCTGCGCGTTCAGGAAGGCGCTGCCGTCGGCGCTGTCCTCGGTGACGCCGACAGCGAACGGCACGCCGAGCCGCGCGGCCTCGGCGGCTATCGCGTCATGGGCCGCGCTCTGCTCGAACGGCATCCCGTCGACGTCGATCACGTTCTCGGGCCACAGCACGAGATCGGCGTCACCGGGAGCGAGATCGGCCGTTGCGTCGAGGTGACGCTGCAGCACCTCGGCCGACGAGGTGTAGATCGCGCGGGTTCCCTGCTCGCCGCCGCCCTGGACCACTGCGATCCGCACCTGCGTGCCGGTGTCGCGAACGCCGCTGTCGGCGAGCGGCGACAACCCCCACGCTGCGACGGCGATACCGAGCGCAGCGACTCCCAGCCACTCGGGTCGTGCCGTGACGCCGCGAGAACGAGCGAGCTGCGGCACGAACGGCGACGGCCCGGCGAGCGCGAATCCTGCCTGGAACACGCACCAGGTGAGCAGCACGACGCCGCCGATGCCGGCGATGCCGGCGAATGGCGAGGATGCCTGGCCGATGGGCAGGCTGGCGAGCGGCACGCCGCCGAATGGCAGCGAGAATCGGATCGCTTCGGCGAGCGTGTGTGCGGCAGGCCGCGCGATCACGCGCCAGCGACCCGCAGGGGCCACGAGCGCTGCAGCGGCGTGCAGCGCGGCGAACAGGGCTGCGGCGACGAGATAGCCGGGAATGGTGAGGAACCACATCCAGCACATGCCGAGGTACAGCCACGCCGCGCCGAACAGCCAGCCGCGGCGCAGCCGTTCACCGCGCGACGGTGCTGCGCCGAGCGAGGACTCGAAGACTGCGACGCCGACGATGCCGAGTGGCCAGAACCCCCACGGCGGCAGCGAGAGCGCCACCAGCAGTCCCGCTGCCACGGCGCCGATGGTGCCCCGGCCGGGCAGGCGCCGCGTCATGCGTCGCGCAGCGTCGCCCTGACGATGATGCGCTGGTCGGTGGTGAACTTCGGGTGGCAGGCGAACAGCGTCGTGGTGTAGCCGGGGGTCTGCGAGATCACCCAGTTGTCGTCGGGGTCGACGATGAAGATGTGGGTGATCTCATAGACGAAGGTGCCGTCGCTCGTCGTGTAGATGATCTCGTCGCCGGCCACCAGCTTGTCGACGTCGTAGAACGGGCGGCTGTGGCTTGTGCGGTGCCCGCCGATGACGGCATTGCCGTATCCGCCCGGCATGGCGGTGCCCGGCCAGTGGCTCGGACCGCGGTCGAGCGATGACATCGCCATGCCCTGGTAGAGGGTGTCGGACAGGCCGATGGCAGGGATCTCGATCGTGCCGAGCACGACTTCTGGCTCGTCGGCGCCGTCGGGTGGCACCGGCTCGGGCACCGGTAGCGGCGGGAGCGTGGGGGGAACTGTCGTCGTGGTGGTGAACGTGGTCGTGGTGGTCGACGACGTCGTGGAGGGAGAGAGCGTGGTGGGCGCCGGCGTGGTGGTGTCGGACGTGGTGGCGGTGCCGCCGCACGCACTGGCGAAGAGTGCCGCAGCGGCGAGGAACGCTGCCGTCAGCGCGTGGGAGTTTCGGCGGGGGAGGTGGTGCATCGTCGATGGTGGTGTGGAGGTGAGGGTGGGCGCGTGCGCCCGGGACGATGGCGATTCTGGCACGGGCAGCGGGTCAGGCTCCGACGCGAGCGGCGGCCGCCTGGGCACTGCGGATGCATGCAGGGATGCCGATGCCGTCGAAGGCCGCCCCCGTGACGTCGATTCCCTCCGGAAGCCGCCGGCGGATGTCGGCCACCCGGTCGGCGTGATGGGGTCGGTACTGCGGGAAGGCCCCGGGCCAGCGGGTGACGCGCACGGCATGCGGGCGGAGATCGAGGCCCAGATGGGCGCCAGTCTCGGAGACTGCGGCCTCGACCAGTCGGTCGTCGTCGAGGTGCAGCACCGGCAGGCCGTTGCGTCCGAGCGAGATGCGCAGGATCACCGAGTCGGCCGACGCCCAGTGGGCCCACTTCTGCGACCCGAACGACACCGCCGTGACCAGCGACTGCACCGGCTTGGGCACGAGATAGCCGCTGAGCCCCACGAGGCGCTGCGGCCAGTCGCATGCGTCGACGGCAACGGTGACGATCACCACGTCGGAGGCCTCGATCGCTGCCACGCCGTCGGCGCTCTCGGCAGCCCCCGCACTGCGCAGCAGGCCCGCTGCGCTCGGCGGCGGCACTGCGAGGACGACCGCGTCGAACGGACCCGCGTCGGCGCCGGCGAGGTGCCAGCCGTCGGGTGATGCGACGAGTGCGTCGACCGGCGCATTGCGGTGCACGATGCCACCGGCCCGCTCGACGGCGGCCGCCACCGACTGGGCGAGCGACTCGAGGCCTGCCGTCGGTGCGAGGAACACCGGCGTGCCGTGCGCCGGTGGCTGGGCACGGCGGCGGCCGGCGAGCAGCACGCTGCGCGCCGACGATGCCAGTTCGGCCACCTGGGGCACGGCCGCAAGGCTGAACCGGTCGGTGTCGGCGGCGTAGATGGAGCCGATCAGCGGGTCGACGAGCCGCTCGTGCACCTCGTCGCCGAACCTGGCCCGCACGAACGCGCCGAGCGAGTCGCCCGCGGTCGATGTGGCGGGACGGAGCGGTTCGAGCGCGGCGCGCGCCTTGCCGCGCCACGTGAGCAGGCGCGTGCGTGACAGCGCTGCGATGCCTGTGGGCATCCCGAGCAGGAGCCCGCCCGGGATCGGGTGCAGCTGGTTCCACCACACGGCTGCGGCGCCCGACTGCGGCGCCACGAGCGCGTCGCCGAGCCCCACCGCCACGGCGAGCGACGTCGCACCCGGCACCCGCGCGAGGAACGCATCGGGTCCCTCGTCGACGGCGGGCAGGCCGGCGAAGGCCGATGTGCGCATCTTCCCGCCGACTGCGGCACTCGCCTCGAAGAGCTCTACCGCCACGCCGTGCTCGACGGCGAGCGCATGCGCGCAGACAAGGCCGCTGATGCCGCCGCCGATCACGGCCACGCGGCGGCCGCTGCCAGCGGCGGTTGATGTCATCGGCCGTCGAGGGCGACGACTCTGCGGGCGAGGGCGGCGATGACGTCGCTGTCGTCGTTGACGCATGCGGTGCGGGCGAATGCGAGCCCTCGCCCCGCAGCGTGGCGGGCTGCCTCGATGTCGAGGTCGTAGAGCACCTCGAGGTGGTCGGCGACGAAGCCGACGGCGCTCACGGCGACGCCGCCGGCGCCCTCGTCGGCGACGCGGTCGATGACCTCGAGGATGTCGGGGCCGAGCCACGGCTCTGGCGTGCGGCCGGCGCTCTGCCAGGCGACGTCCCATCGGTCGTCGGCGAGGCCGATGCCCGCTGCGACAGACGCGGCAGTGGACCTGACCTCATCGGGGTAGCGGTCGCCGGCGGCGATGATGCGCTCGGGCAGCGAGTGCGCCTTGAAGAACACCCTCGTCGATGCCGGCATGGTCGACAGCTTCGCTGCAAGGTCGGCGGCGATAAACGACACGAATGCCGGCTCGGTGGCCCAGCTCTCGACGCCGAGCACCTCGATGCCGTGCGGCGCGGCTGCGGTGCGGGCACGGTCGAGGTACTGGCCGATGGAGTACGCCGAGTAGTGCGGGGCGAGGACGAGGCCGATGATGCGTCGGTGTCCGTCGGCGGCTAGTGCGTCGACGGCAGCCTCGACCTTGGGGTCGGCGTGCTTGAGGCCGAGCACGACGCGGTACGTGCCGGGGGTGATCGAGTCGAGGGCGGCCTGCAGTGCGTCGCGCTGCGCGTCGGTGCGCGCTGCCAGCGGGCTCGTGCCGCCGAGTGCGTCGTAGCGCGCCGTGAGGTCGGCGAGCTGCTCGGGGGTAGGCGGCCGGCCGCGTCGGATGTCGGTGTAGTACGGCTCGATCTCGTCGCGGGTTCGCGGCGTGCCATAGGCCATCAGCAGGACGGCGGTCTCGGTTCTCATCGGGTCTCCTCAGTGACGGTGCGGACGCGCTCGACGACAGCGGCGAGCACCTCGGGGTCGGTGGCCGGGTTCACGCCGTGGCCGAGGTTGAAGATGTGGCCGGGATGCCGCGAGCCGTCGGGCCGCAGGTTGTCGGCGAGCACGGCATCGGTGCCGGCCAGCGCAACGTCGACACCGGCCAGCACGAGTGCGGGGTCGAGGTTGCCCTGCACGCACAGGTCATCGCCCATCCGGCGTCGGGCGTCGGCGATCGACGTCCGCCAGTCGAGGCCGAGCACGCGCGGGCCCGCGTCGTGCATGCTCTCGAGGATGTGGTCGCATCCGATGCCGAAGTGGATGCCGGCGGCTTCTGGATGGCGGCTGCGCAGCTGGTCGAAGACGGCGCGCGAATGTGGCATCACGAAGCGGTCGTAGTCGACTCGGGAGAGTGACCCGGCCCACGAGTCGAACAGCTGGTAGGCGGCAGCGCCGTTCATCAGCTGCGAGCTGATGCTCTCGACGGCATGCTGCACGAGGCGCTCCATCAGCGAGTGCCACAGCGCGGCGTCGGCGTGCATCAGCCGCTTGGTGTGCTCGTAGGTGCGGCTCGGCCGGCCCTCGATCAGGTAGCTGGCAACGGTGAAGGGTGCCCCGGCGAAGGCCAGCAGCGGCACCGAGTGAGGAAGGTCGCGGGCGAGCGAGCGGACGGTGTCGAGGACGTACGGCGTGTCGGCCGTCGCGTCGAGCGGCCTGAGCCGGCGCAGGTCGTCGGCGCTGCGGAAGGGCCGTTCGCACACGGGCCCGGTGCCCGGGGCGACGTCGATGCCGAAGCCCACGGCGTGGGCCGGCACGACGATGTCGCTGTACAGCACGGCGGCATCGACGCCGTACCGGCGTACGGGCTGCAGGGTGAGTTCGGCCGCCAGTGCCGGATCCTTGATGGCCTCGAGGATGCTGCCGCTGCCCCGGCGGGCCCGGTACTCGGGCAGGCTGCGACCGGCCTGGCGCATGAACCACACGGGCGTCCGGGTGGTGGGACGACCCGCGGCCGCATCCAGGAAGAGCACGGACGGGGCTGGCGACATCGTCGGGAACGCTACCGGTGCGCCGCATGGGGCAGGATGTTGTTCCATGACTGCCACTCCGCTTCCCGACCTGTTCTCCCTCCGCGGCAAGCGCGCTGTCGTCACCGGCGGCTCGCGCGGCATCGGCGCGATGATCGCCAGGGGCTTTCTCGATGCCGGTGCCGAGGTGCTCATCAGCGCGCGCAAGGAGCACGAACTCGAGTCGGCGAAGGCGTCGCTGTCGGCGCATGGAACGGTGCACGCCGTCCGTGCCGACGTCAGCACGGTCGATGGCGTGAGCGCGCTGGCCGACGCAGTCTCAGCCGTGTTCCCGTCGCTCGACATCCTCGTCAACAACGCTGGTGCGACGTGGGGCATGCCGCTTGACGAGTTCGACGAGCACGCGTGGGACAAGGTGATGGACACGAACGTGAAGGGCGTGTTCTTCCTCACGCAGAAGTTGCTGCCCAACCTGCGCGCCGCCGCCAGCGCCGCAGACCCTGCGCGGGTGATCAACATCGGGTCGATCGACGGCCTGCACGTCAACACGATGGAGACTTACAGTTATGCGGCCAGCAAGGCCGGCGTGCACCACCTCACCCGGTCGCTGGCCCGGCGGCTCGGTCGCGAGCACATCACGGTGAACGCCGTGGCGCCCGGTCCCTTCGAGAGCAAGATGATGAACGCCACGCTCGAGGCGTTCGGCGACTCGATTGCGGCCTCGGCGCCGCTCGGCCGCATCGGCCGGCCCGACGACATGGCGGGCGTGGCGGTGTTCCTCGCCAGCAGGGCGGGCTCGTACGTCACCGGCGCGGTGATACCCGTCGACGGCGGCATCGCCACCACGGCCTGACAGGGCGGAAATCCTGCGATCAGGCCTCGTCTGAGCCGCAGGGGGTGCCGATAGGGTTTTCCGACCGCCAGCGGAGCCGGTTCCGCCGGAGACAGCCCCCATGACGCAGCACCACCCCGACCTCGGCGCCGAGCAGGACTACATCGACTTTGCCTACGGGTGCCTCGAGCGGGCCCGGGCCGACGCCCTGCGGATGCGCGACCTGCACGAGGGCACGCTGGGCGGCACGTTCCAGGCGCGCTACGAGCGCGATGTGGTCGACGAGACCGTCTACAAGCGTCTCACCGAACTCGATCTCGGCGACGCTGCCCTGGTGTTCGGTCGCATCGACCGCCTCGCCGAGGCACCGGACGCCGTCGAGAGCTTCCACATCGGCAGGCTTGCGGTTGCCGACCAGAACAGCGATCCCGTGGTGGTCGACTGGCGGGCGCCGGTGGCCGAGCCCTTCTACCGCGCCACCGGGCGCGAGCCGCTCGGGCTGGTTCGCCGCCGCCACTTCCATGTCGACGGGCGCACCCTGCTCGGCCTCGAAGACGAGCTGTTCGGCGAGGGGCACCTCGGCATCGGCAGCGAGGTCGTCGGCGCCGATGCGCTGGGCCGACCTGAGGGCATTCGCGGCTACAGCACCCTGCTTGCCGCCATCGAGCGCGGTCGCACGGGGCAGCTCGGCGACATCGTGGCCACCATCCAGGCCGAGCAGGACGAGATCATCCGCTCGCCGCAGGCGGGTGTGCTGGTGGTGCAGGGCGGGCCCGGCACCGGCAAGACCGTGGTGGCGCTGCACCGTGCCGCCTATCTGCTGTACACGCACCGATTCCCGCTCGAGGACCAGGGTGTGCTCGTCATCGGCCCGAACCGCGTGTTCCTGCGCTACATCGAGCGGGTGCTGCCGTCGCTCGGCGAGGCCGGTGTCGAGCAGGCGGTGCTCGCCGATCTCGTGCCCGACGTGTCGTGGGCGAGGTATGGCATCGACGCCGCCGACAGCGCCGAGACCGCGCGGGTGAAGGGCGACCTGCGGATGTGCCAGGTGATCGACCAGGCGGTCGCCGACCGCGAGCGGCCGCTTCGCGACGACCTCATGGTGCCGTTCCGCACGGGTTTCCTGCGCCTGACGGTCGACGAGAGCCGGCGCATCGTGCGCGCCGCGCAGCGCCGCTATCGATGCCACAACGCCGGACGTCGCTGGGTGGAGGGCGAGGTGTGGCAGTCGATGGCGGCCACGTGGCGCGAGGGCGGCGTGTCGGGCCGCGACGTGAAGGACGCAGTGCGCCAGCTGCCCGAGATGCGCGAGGCGCTCGAGCGCATGTGGCCGTGGCTCACGCCGGCGCAGCTGCTGCACGATCTCTTCGGCAGCAGGGCGCTGCTGCGGCTGGCCGGCACTCGGCATCTCGCCGAGCATGAGTATCTCGCCCTGTATCGGCCGCGTGCCGCCGAAGTTGCCGAGGTTCGCTGGACCGAGCACGACATCGCGCTGCTCGACGAGGCGCGCAGCTACCTGGGACCGCGCCCCGGCAAGAAGGGCTCCGTCGACGATGCCGACGAGATCCGCACCTATGGCCACATCGTCGTCGACGAGGTGCAGGACCTCACCCCGATGCAGCTGCGCATGGTGTCGCGTCGCTCGCTCAACGGCAGCCTCACGGTGGTGGGCGACATCGCCCAGGCAACCGGTGCGCTGGCACCCGACGACTGGAGCGACGTGCTGCGGCACCTGCCCGATCAGAAGCCCTCGCGAGTCGTCGGCCTCAGCGTCGGCTACCGCATCCCGGCGCAGATCATGGCGCTGGCCAACCGGGTGATGATGGCGGCGACGCCCGGCCTGCGGGCGCCCACCAGCGTGCGCAGCGGCGACGAGCATCCCGAGTTCGTGCGCGTCGCCGAGAGCGAGCTGCTCGACGCAGTGGTGGCGGCCACGAAGGAGCTCGATGCCAGCCTTGTCGGCGGCAATGTGGCGGTGGTCGTGCCCGATCCCCTGTACGCGCGCGTCAGCGAGGCGCTGGCGGCGGCGGGCATCGAGCACGGCTCGGCCACGCGATCGGGCCTCGAGATGGGCATCACGGTGGTGCCGGTGAGCGTCGTGAAGGGCCTCGAGCTCGACGGCGTGGTGGTGGTCGAGCCCGCCGCCATCGTCGAGGCCGAGCACCTCGGCATGCGCGCCCTCTACGTGGCGCTGACGCGCAGCACGAAGCGGCTCACGGTGGTGCACGCCCGCCCGCTGCCGGCGGCGATGGCCGAGCCGGGCGCTGACGCCGACGGCGTCAGCCGCTGACGTATTCGTCGACGAGCACCACGAGGTTCTTGTAGGCGCGGTCGGCGTCGGCCGGTCGCTGTCGGTCGACGGCGAGCCTGCAGCGGGTGATGACGAAGTCGAAGTCCTCGGCGAGGTCGGGCCGAGCGGTGGTGACATCGTCGGCGATGCCGGCCCACAGTTGCTCGATGCGCTCGACGGCAAGGGTGTCGGCGTCGTTGGCGGCGACGCGGCGGCCGAGGTCCTCGACCTCGAGGAGGATCGCCTCGAGCAGTTCGGCGGCCGTGCCGGTGGGCAGGGTGGTCGTGCTCGGCGTCGTGGTGGTGGCGAGCGATGCGTCGTAGGTGGTGGGGGCGCAGGCCGTGGCCAGCAGTGCGGCGCACGCGGCGCCGGCCAGCGAGGCCGCAGCGGTGCGGCGGCTCACAGTTCGACCAGGATGCGCTCGCCGGCGAACCGGTCGACCTCGACGGTGCTGCCGTCGATGTCGATGCGCAGCGTGCCGTCGGGCGGGGCTGCCACGAGACGGCCCTCGCGGCCGGGGAGGATGCGGCGCGACTCGAGGTAGTCGAGGAGTCCGGGCGTGAACTCGAGTTCCTCGGGGAT
>JBJTRF010000078.1:0-3154 GCA_046076025.1 Ilumatobacteraceae bacterium | reverse complement strand
GAAGACGGGCGTGTTCACCGGTGCTCACGCGGTGAACCCGGTAACGGGAAAACAAGTTCCAGTGTGGATCGCCGACTACGTGCTGATGGGCTACGGCACCGGCGCGATCATGGCCGTGCCGTGCGGCGACGAGCGCGACTTCGAATTCGCCCGCGCGTTCTCGCTGCCGATCGTCGCCATCCAGCAGCCCGCCGACCGCTCGCCCGACACGGCCGAGTGGGCCGATGCGTTCGTCGGCGACGCTCCGTATGTCAACAGCGCCAATGCATCACTCTCGCTCGACGGCATCGACTCTGTCGCCGAGGCCAAGCGCCTGATGAACGACTGGCTCGAGGCCAACGGCCATGGGCACGCCACCGTCACCTACAAGCTGCGCGACTGGCTCTTCAGCCGCCAGCGCTACTGGGGCGAGCCGTTCCCCATCGTCTACGACGAGCACGGCAGCCCGCACGCGCTGCCCTCGTCGGCGCTGCCCGTGCTGCTGCCCGACACCGACCAGTTCTCGCCGCGCACCTTCGACCCCGACGATGCGATGAGCGATCCGGAGAGCCCGCTCGACCGCCTCACCGACTGGGTCGAGGTGGATCTCGACCTCGGCGACGGCGTCCGCCGGTACCGCCGCGACAGCAATGTGATGCCCCAGTGGGCGGGCAGTTGCTGGTACGAGCTGCGCTATCTCGACCCCACCAACGATGCCGCATTCGTCGATCCCGCCAACGAGCGCTACTGGATGGGACCGCAGGGGCCGGGCCATCCCGGCGGTACCGACCTGTATGTCGGGGGCGTCGAGCACGCGGTGCTGCACCTGCTGTACGCCCGCTTCTGGCACAAGGTGCTGCACGACCTGGGGCATGTCAGCTCGGTCGAGCCGTTCCACAAGCTGTTCAACCAGGGCTACATCCTCGCTGCGGCCTACCAGGACGAGCGGGGCATGTACGTCGAGGCCTCGCAGGTCGAGCAGCGCGACGGCAGCTACTTCTTCGAGGGGCGCCCCGTCACGCGCGAGTACGGCAAGATGGGCAAGAGCCTGAAGAACGCGATCGCCCCCGACGAGGTGTGCGAGCAGTACGGCGCCGACACGCTGCGCCTCTACCTGATGAGCATGGGGCCGCTCGACGCCAGCCGCCCGTGGGAGAGCAAGGACGTCGTCGGCGTGCACCGCTTCCTGCAGCGCGTGTGGCGCAATGTCGTCGACGAGGACAGCGGCGCAGTGCGCACGCTGCCGGGCACGCCCGACGCCGACACACGGCGCGTGCTGCACCGCACGATCGCCGCAGTGCGCGATGAACTCGACCACCTGCGCTTCAACACGGCGATTGCCAAGCTCATCGAGCTGAACAACCACCTCACCAAGCTGGGCGGCTGTCCCGGCGCGATGGCCGACGACCTGGTGGCGATGGTGGCCCCGTTCGCCCCGCACATGGCCGAGGAGCTGTGGAGCCGGCTCGGCCATGCCACGTCGATCACCCACCACCCGTTCCCCGTCGCCGATCCGGCGTTCCTCGTCAGCGACACCGTCGAGTACCCGGTGCAGGTGAACGGCAAGGTGCGCGCCCGCATCACCGTCGCCGCAGATGCCGACAGCGCATCGGTCGAGGCGGCGGCACTTGCCGACGAGCGAGTGCAGGCGAGCCTCGGCGGAGCGACCCCCAAGAAGGTCATCGTCGTCGCCGGCCGCACCGTCAACATCGTCGTCTGACGACGCGGCCCGCCATCGTGCTCGACGACCTGACGCTCGACTGGCTCACCGCCGACGTCGCCGTCTTTCAGCGGCGAGTGGGCCACCGCTTCTCGTCGGACGACATGGTGACGGCGTGGGCCGCGCAGCAGGCGTGCCCGTCGCCTCGGCGGGTGCTCGACCTCGGCTGCGGGCTCGGCTCGGTGCTGCTGCACCTCGCATGGTCGCTGCCCGAGGCGCAACTCGACGGCATCGAGGTGCAGGACGTGTCGTTCGCCCTGCTTCGGCGCAACCTCGCCCACAATGCCAACGTCGCCCGCATCGGCGAGCGTGTCGCCATCCACCACGGCGACTTCCGCGAGCCGGCGGTGCTGTCTGCGGCGGGCGGGCCGTTCGACCTCGTCACCGGCACGCCGCCGTACTTCCCGCCGGGCACGGCCTCGCACGCCGACGACGAGCAGCGCACCCGCGCCCGGGTCGAGACACGCGGCGGCATCGAGGCCTACGTCGGCGCCGGCGCGTCCGTGCTGGCACCCGACGGGCGACTGGTGGTGTGCGGCGATGCCGATGCCGAGCCCCGCATGCACGCCGCAGCACTGCACGCCGCCCTGCGCGTGGTCACGCGGTGGGTGGTGATCCCTCGCGCCGGGCGGCCGCCGCTGTTCACGGTCTGGGCGCTGCGCCGCGTCCCGGCTGCAACCCCTGAGCACGCCGACCACGTACCGGACGACCATGTGCTGGTCCTGCGCGATGAGCACGGCGAGCGAACGGCAGACGCACGGGCACTGCGCGCCTTCAGCGGGTTTCCGGAGCGGGGCAGCGCCGACTGAGCCAGCGGCCGCTCAGGCCAGCTTCAGGAACAGCTTCTCCACCTCGTCGGCGTCGAAGCCCTGCGCGGCGGCACGCGCCGGATCGCTCATGCAGGTGGCCATGCCCGCGGCGAGCAGCTTGAAGCCCACCTGATCGAGGGCCTTGCCGGCTGCCGACAGCTGGGCGACGATCTCGCGGCACTCGCGGCCGTCCTTGATCATGGCCTGCAGGCCACGCACCTGGCCCTCGATGCGGGCAAGGCGGCGGACGAGGTCGGTGGTGGTCCCGTCGGGCAGCTCCATGCGGCAACTATACCCCTAGGGGTACGGGTGTCCTGGCGGGACTCAGCGCAGCAGGTGCTTCTGCACCTTGCCCATCGCGTTGCGCGGCAGTTCGTCGACGAACTCGTAGCGTCGCGGGTGCTTGAAGCGCGCGAGCCTCTCGCGCACGGCCGCTTCGAGTGCGTCGGCCTGGACGACACGGCCCGGCTCGCGCACGACGACGGCCACGAGGGCCTCGCCGAAGTCCGCGTCGGGCACGCCGACGACGGCCGACTCGAGAACGCCGTCCACCGCGTCGTGCACTTCCTCGATCTCCTTCGGGTAGACGTTGAGCCCGCCCGTGATGACGAGGTCCTTCGCGCGGCCCACCAGCGTCACGCGGCCC
>JBJTRF010000077.1:0-6274 GCA_046076025.1 Ilumatobacteraceae bacterium | reverse complement strand
GCCCGCCACCGGACCACGATTCGGCGACACACCCGACACCACCGGCGCCGCCACGAACCGAACGTCATCAGCCGTACCCGACGCATCCGACGTCCCGCCCGGCGTCACCACCGACACGCTCACACCCGACACCGCCGCAGCAACACCCGGCACCACCAGCGTGATCGCCGAATCCGACACCGACGCAAACGACGTCACCTCGACCGACCCCACCACCACCTTCGACACACCATCCAGGTTCGAACCCGACACCGTCACCGAACCACCCGACAACGGCAGCACCCGCGGCGACACACCCGACACCACCGGCACCCCGAAATACCGGAACCCAGCCGACAGCGACGCCGAACCACCTGGCGTGGTGAGCGTGATTGAGGCAGTGCCGACTACATGGGACGGAGTGGTGAGCGTGATCTGGGTGTCGCTGACGACGACGATGTTCGTTGCCTGCGCACTGTCGAAGGCGACCGCCGTGACGCCGTCGAGGTTGGTGCCCGTGATCGTCACCGACGTGCCGCCGGCAATCGGGCCGACGGCCGGCGTGATCGTCGTAATGGTCGGGACGGCGAAGTAGCGGTAGTCGTTGCCCGTCCCATCCGCCGACGACGTCCCACCCGGCGTCACCACCCGCACCTGCACCGTGCCCACCACACCGGCAGGCGCCGTCGCCTCCACCGACGAGTCCGACTTCACCGAGAACGCAACCGGCACACCGTCGAAGGTCACCGACGTCGCGCCCAACAGGTTCGCGCCCGACACCGCCACCACCTGCCCGCCCGCCACCGGACCGCTCGCCGGCGACAGGCCCGACACCGACGGCACGCCGAAGTACCGGTAGTCGTCAGCCGCCGTGTCAGCCGACTGCCCGCCCGCCGTCGTCACCCGCACCGCCACCGACCCGACCGACCCCGCCGGCACCACCGCCGAGATCTCCGACGCCGACACCACCGTGAACGACGACGCCGGCACCGACCCGAACGACACCGCCGACGCACCCGACAGGAACGAACCCGAGATCGTCACCGACCCGCCGCCCGCCACAGGACCCGCACCCGGCGACACACCCGACACCACCGGCGCGTCCACGTACGTGAACACCACCGACCCCGACGACACACCGCCCGGCGTCGACACCACCACCGCCACCCCGCCCGACACCAGCGCCGCCGGCGCACGCACCGACAGCTCCGAATCCGACACCACCGACAACGACGTCCCCGCCACCCCGCCGAACGTCACCGACACCGCGCCATCCAGATTGCTGCCCGACACCGTCACCAGCGTCCCCGCCGACAACGGACCCGACACCGGCGACACCGACACCACCGACGGCAGCGCGAAATAGCGGTAGCCGTTCGTCCGCGTCACGGCGCCGCCCACCGCTGTCAGGACGACGTCGATCGAGCCAGCCGTGGCGCGGGCAGGGGCCTTCACCTGCAGGGTGGTCTCGGAGGTGACGTTGAGATCAGTGCCGCTGACGCCGTCGAAAGTGACCGCGGTGACCCCGACGAAGTTGGTGCCGATGATGGTGATCAGCGTGCCGGCCGCAAGCGGACCGCTCGCCGGCGAGATCGAGGCGATCGTCGGCACGGCGACGTAGCGGTACTTGCTCGCATCGGAGACATCCGAGGTGCCGGCGCCGGTGGTGACGGTGACGTCGATGGTGCCCGCCGCCCGTGCGGGGACGACGACCGTGAGCTCGGTGCCGGAGACCACGTTCACCGAGGTGCCCGGCGTGGTGCCGAAGCTCACCGTGGCACCGCGGACGAATCCGCTACCGGTGACGGTGATGGTGTCGCCGCCGGCGAGCGGGCCAGCTGTTGCCGAGAGCCCGGTGACCGTCGGCTTGCCGGCGAACGTGAAGTCGTTGCCGACTCCTGCGGTCGAGGACGTGCCCGCCGACGTGGCGACCGTGACGTCGACGACGCCGAGCGGGTGCGGCGGCGTGATCACGGTGAGGCTCGTCGGCGAGGAGACGGTGACGTCGGCTGCGGCGGCGGCCGTGCCGTTGAAGCTGACGGTGGCGCCCTCGACGAAGCCGGTGCCGGTGACGGTGACGCTGGTGCCGCCGGCGATCGAGCCGTACGCAGGGTCGAGCGCCGTGACGGTCGGCACGACGGCGGTGTAGGTGTAGTCGTCCGAGGTGCCGCCGGTTGCGCTCGACCCGCCGTCGGTGGTGACCTGCACGTCGACCTTACCGAGCACCTTGGTGGCGGGCGCGGTGACGGTGAGCTGTGTCGGCGAGATGAGGGTGACGTTCGTGCCCGCCGCGCCGCCGAAGGCCACGCTGATGCCGGTGATGAAGCCGGTGCCGTTGACGGTGACGAGCGAGCCGGTCGACGGGCCGGAGATCGGGCTCACCGAGGTGACCGTCGGCGTCGTGAGCGCGTAGGTGAAGTCGTCGTCCTGCGATGTCGTGACGCTCGGGCCGCCGGTCGTGATCACCTGCACGCTCACCGTGCCGACGGTTGAGGTGGCCGGCGACGTGGCGGTGATCTGCGTCGGCGACACCACGACGATGTCGGTGGCGACAGCGCCGCCGAACTTCACGGAGGCATTGGCGACGAATCCGGTGCCGGTGATGGTGACCGGCGTGCCGCCCGACGTCGGGCCGCTGTTGGGCGACACCTGCGTCACGGTCGGAACCGGCGCGACATAGGTGAAGTCGTCGCCAGTGCCGGTGATGTCGCTCTGGCCGCCGGGCGAGGTGGTGACCTGGACGTCGACCTTGCCGGGTTGGGTGGTGGCGGGCGTGGTGACGGTGATCGCCGTCGGGGTGCGGGTGAGCACCGTGGCAGCGACACCCCCGACGGTGACGGTGGCGCTGCTGGTGAAGCCGGTGCCGTTCACCGTGATCGTCTCGCCGCCCGCCGTCGAACCGGTGAGCGGGTTGATCGACGTCACCGTGGGAACGGTCGAGGTGTAGGTGAAGTCGTCACCGAGGCCTGACGTGTCGCTCTGCCCGCCCGTGGTGGACACCTCGACGCTCACGGCGCCGAGCGTCAGCGTGGGCGGTGACGTCACGGTGAGGGTGGTGGGCGAGGTAACCGACACGTTGGTGCCGCTGATCGTGCCGAACTTCACCGTGGCGTTGGCGATGAAGCCGGTGCCAGTGACGGTGACCGTGGTGCCGCCCGACACCGAGCCTGACGCCGGTGCGATTGCCGACACCGTGGGCAGGGTCGCCTCGTAGGTGAAGTCGTCGGCGTTGCCCGACGTGCTGCTCGACTTGCCGACCTCGTTGGTGACCTGCACGTTCACCGTGCCGGCCACGGTCGACGCCGGCGTGGTCATGGTGAGGGTGGTCGGCGAGCTGACCGACACGCCCGTGGCGGCCACGCCGTTCAATGTCACGGTGGCCCCGGTGACGAACCCTGTGCCGGTGATGGTGACTGCGGTGCCGCCGGTGACCGGACCGGTGCGCACGTCGAGGCCGGTCACGGCGGGCACGGCGGCGACATAGGTGAAGTCGTCAGCGCTGCCGGCGGTGTCGCTCGGCCCGCCGGAGGTGGTGGATACCTCGACGCTGACGGGGCCGACGAACGTGGTGGCTGGCGTGGTGACGGTGATGGCGATCGGGGTGACCGTCACGACCGTGGCTGGCGCCGAGCCGAACGTCACCGTCGAGTCGCTGAGGAAACCGGTGCCGTTGACGACCACCGTCTGTCCGCCGGCGCTCGAACCGGTCGCTGGCGTCAGGCCGGTGACGACGGGAGCAACCGACGTATAGGTGAACGACGGCGTGAGTTCGGTGACGGCAGACGTGCCGCCCGTCGTGATCACCGTGACGGGCACGGCATCGAGCGCAAGTGCCGCCGGCGACGTGGCGGTGATCGAGGTCGGCGACACCACCACGACGTTGCCGGCCTGGCGCGTGCCGAACCACACCGTAGCATTGGCAACGAAGCCGGTGCCGGTGATCGTGACGGCCGTGCCGCCCGAGACCGGCCCGGTCAGCACGTCCATGCTGGCGACCGTGGGCAGCGTCGCCTGGTAGGTGAAGGCGTCGCCGTTTCCGGTGGTGCTGCTCGAGTTGCCGACGGCGGTGGTGACCTGCACGTTGACGGCGCCAGTGACCGTCGAGGCCGGCGTGCGCATCGTGATGGTGGTCGGCGACGTGACCGAGACGCTGGTGGCGGCGATGCCGTTCACTGTCACCGTCGCGCCGGTCACGAAGCCGGTGCCGGTGATCGTCACGAGGGTGTTGCCCGTTACCGGGCCGACCAACGGATCGAGTCCGGTGACTGTGGGCACGGGCGCCGTGTAGGCGAAGTTGTCGCCGAGGTTCGTCGTGATGCTGTCGCCGCCGTCGGTGCTGACCTGCACGTCGACGGTGGACACTGTCACGGTTGCCGGGGAGGTGACCGTGATGACGGTCGGGGTGATCGACACCACCGTGGCTGAGAGCGAGCCGAACGTCACGGTGGCACCGGTGATGAAGCCGCTGCCGTTGACGAGCACCGTGGTGCCGCCCGAGGTGGGGCCGGTGGCCGGCGAGAGCGACGTGACCTGCGGGGCCACGAGCGTGTAGGTGAAGTCGTCGGCGGCGGCACCCTGCGCGCCCGCCGGCACCGACGCCCCGCCCGACGTCGTCACCGTCACCTGCACCGTCGTCACCGACACCGTCGCCGGCGACATCACGGTCACGAGCGTCGGCGTGACCGACACCACCGACGCCGTCAACGACCCGAACTTCACCGTCGCACCCGTCACGAAGCCGGTACCGGCGATCGCCACCTCGGTACCGCCCGTCACCGGACCCGACGACGGCGACAGCGACGTCACCGTCGGCGTCACCGACGCGTACGTGAAATCGTCGCCCGACCCGGCCGTCGAGCTCGAGCCGCCCGACGTCGTCACCTGCACATTCGCCACCCCGACCGCCACCGTCGCCGGCGTCACGATCGTGATCGACGTCGCCGACACCACCGTCACCGACGCCGCCGGCACCGCAAGGCCGCCCACCGTCACCGACGCACCCGTCACGAACCCGGTACCCGTCACCGTCACCGACGTGCCGCCCGTCACCGGACCCGTCGACGGCGAAAGCGACGACACAGAGGGCACAGGCGCGGTGTACGTGAAGTTGTCGCCAGCCCCGGTGGTCGAGCTCGAGCCGCCCGATGTGGTGACCTGCAGGTCGACGACACCCGGCGTCACCGTCGACGGCGACACGACCGTCAGCGACGTCGCCGACACCACCGTGGCGGCAACCGGTGCCAGGCCGTCGAAGGCCACCGTCGCGCCGGTGACGAAACCGGTGCCTGTGATGGTGACCGTGGTGCCGCCCGAGGTGGGACCCGAGGTCGGCGAGATCGAGGTCACCGTCGGCACCGGCGCCGTGTACACGAAGTCATCGGCAGCTGCCCCTAGGGCGCCGGCCGGCGTGGAGTCGCCGCCCGAGGTGGTGACGACCACGCTGACGGTGCCCGGCGTGACGGTGGCGGGCGACACCACCGTGATCGACGTCGGCGAGTTCACCACCACGCCAGTCGCCGACAGCGACCCGAACTTCACCGTCGCACCCGTGATGAACCCAGTGCCCGTGATCGTCACCGACGTGCCGCCCGACGTCGGGCCGGTAGTCGGCGAGAGACTGGTGACGGTCGGCACCGGCGCCGTGTAGGAGAACGTGCCGTTCGTCTGCGAGGCCGCCGACGAGTTGGTGGCCGACACCGCGGCCGTTCCGGTGGCCACCACCGCCGGGGTCACCAGCGTCGCCGACGTCGAGGAACCGACCACCACCGACGTCGCCGCATACGCGACAGCGCCGATCGTGAACGTGAACGACATGTTCACCGTGAAGTTCGTGCCCGTCACCGTGAGCGCCGTGCCGCCCGACGTCGGGCCCGTCGTCACCGACAGCGACCCGACGGTGGGACGCACCGTGGCGCCAGTGCCGTAGGCGACGGCGTTCGAGGTGCCGCCCGGGGTGACGACGGTGACCGTGATGCCCGAGTTGGCCATGCCACTCGGCGAGATGGCGGTGATCTGCGTGCTGCTGTCCACCGTGAACGAGGTGGCATTCGTCGCGCCGAAGCGGACCGCCGTGGCACCCAGCAGGCCCGTACCCGTGATCACCACGGGCGTGCCGCCCGCCGAGGGACCCGACGACGGGCTGAGGCCGCCAGCGGTGATGGTGGGCACCGCGTAGTAGGTGTAGTCGTTGCCGGTGCCCGCGGTGGCGTTCGTGCCACCCGTGCCCGTCACCGTCACCTCCACCGTGGCCGCCGACGCACGCGCCGGCGCCACCGCCGTGATCTGCGTCACCGAG
>JBJTRF010000076.1:0-6324 GCA_046076025.1 Ilumatobacteraceae bacterium | reverse complement strand
TACGCGTCGCCGTCGGGCCGGTCGGCGCCGTCGACGCGGCCGACCTCGTGACCGGGGGGAAGGTGCGGCAGCGACTCGAGCCACTCCCACACACGCTGCACCTGTGCCTCGAGTTCGGCGACGGTGCCGCTGTTGTCGACCACGATCGATGCCGTCGCCAGTCGCGCCTCGCGGCTCGCCTGCCTGCCGATTCGCGTGCGGGCGTCATCCTCGGCGAAGCCTCGCCCGTCGACCAGCCGACGAACCTGCGTCTCGACCGGTACGTCGACCACGATGATGCCCTGCAGCCCGGCCCGCGGGTTCTCGGTGAGCAGTGGGATGTCCATCACCACCACCCGGTCGCCCGATACCTGCTCGCGTACCCGGCGGTTCATCTCTGCGCCGACGGCAGGGTGCACGATCGAGTTCAGCGCAGCGAGCGCCTCCGCATCGCCGAACACCCGGCTGGCGAGCAGCGCACGGTCGAGCGACCCGTCGTCGGCGAGGATTTCGGCGCCGAACCGCGCTGCGAGTGCTGCCAGCACCGGCGACCCGGGCGACTGCACGTCGCGCACGACCTCGTCGGCATTGACGATCACCGCACCACGCGCCGCAAGTGCCCGGGCGACTGTGGACTTGCCCGATCCGATGCCGCCCGTGAGACCGACAAGCTTCACGCCTCGACCGTAGTCGGGCACTCCGCCCCGAGGGCCGTTGCACAGCACCGCAAATGGCCGGTCGGGTAGGTTGCTGTCCGTGACCGACCGGGCGACCATCGAGCGCAGCGCCTCCACCGAGGGCGGCGCCGACGAGTTCGGCGCTCGCCCGGGCTCGACGGCGCAGCCGTCGCCGGCACCGGCCATGGGCGGCACACAGCCCGCCCCCGTCCCTGCCGGCAGCGCCGCGGGCAGCCCCGACGTCGAGCCTGCGACGCGCAGCGCCCCCGCATGGCCGCTTCGCGTCGCGGCCCTGGTGGGCACCTTCGCCCTCGCCCTGCAGCCGATCGCCGACGGCGAATGGGACCTCGCCCTCCTCGTCGCCGCCGCGTGCGTCTACACGCTCGCCTCGTGGCGGATGTCGTTGCCCACGCGCAGCACGCAGCGCGTCCGCATCGCCATCCTCGCGGAGCAGTTGGTCATCAGCATCGGCGTGGTGAGCACCGGGATGTGGTCATCGCCGCTCGCGGTGCTGTTCCTTCCCACCGCCCTGCTCGGCGGGTTCGCCGGCGGCGCGGCGTTCAGCGCCTTCGTCAGCGGCGCTGCCGTGCTGGCTGTCACCGCCCAGCAGGCCGCCTTCGACCGCCCCCTCGAGGCGCTGCAACGCGGCATCGCCGCCGCCGCCGGCCTCGGCGCCGTGGCGGTCGCCAGCGGCTTGCTGTTCCGCACCCGCCAGGACGCCGAGCGCCAGCAGCAGGTTGCCCTCGACCGGGTCAGCCAGCTCGCCGAGGCCAACTCGCTGCTGTTCTCGCTGCAGCGCGTGGCGCAGTCGCTGCCCACCTCGCTGAACCTCGACGAGGTGCTCGACTCCATTCTCAGCCGGCTCCGGGCGATGCTCCGCCACGACTCGATCTCGCTGTACCTCGTCGACGGCGACCGAGCCGACCTCGTCAGGTCAATCGGCTCCACGCGCGGCGACGGATTCGCACTGCGCTCGCTGCCGATGGGTCTGCGCGCCGCCGTCGAGTCGCCGCGGCCCGTGCGCATCAACGACATGGTGCTCGGCCGCGGCGCCAGCCCGGTGGCACGGTCGGGTCTCTACGTGGGACTGCGCGCCCGCGGGTCGCTGGTCGGCCTCATCGCCGTCGAGTTCAATGCTGCCGGCGGCTACCGCGAGCACCAGTCCGAGGTGGTGCACGGCCTCAGCGAGCCGTTCGGCATCGCCATCGACAACGCCCGGATGTTCCGCGGCATCCGCACCCTTGCCGCCGACGAAGAGCGTTCGCGTATCGCCCGCGACCTGCACGACCACATCGGTTCTTCTCTGGCGCTCATCGGATTCGAGATCGATCGCGCGATCTCGCTCACCGATCCCGACGACGAGGTCACGCCTGCGTTGCGCGAGCTGCGCAACCAGGTGTCGACGGCTGTCAAGGACGTGCGCAATACCTTGTTCGACCTGCGTACCGAGGTGCACCGCAACCGCGACCTCGCCTCGACCGCAGCGGGCTTCCTCGACCAGGTGGCACAGCGCAGCGGGCTGTACACGGTCAGCCGCTTCTCCATCGGCGAGCGGATGCCGATGGGCGTCGAGCGCGAGGTCTGGCAGATCGCGCGCGAGGCGATCGTCAATGCCGAGCGACACGCTGCGGCATCAACGATCGAGGTCATCGCCGACGAGACCCCGTTCACCATCATCATCTCGGTGCTCGACGACGGCGTCGGCATGGATGCCACCACGCCCCGCTCCGACAGCTACGGCATCCTCGGCATGGAGGAGCGGGCTCGACGGCTCGGTGCCACGGTCGAGGTGCTGCCGAGGGGGTCGGGCGGCACCGAGGTGCGCCTCACCGTTCCCCGAAACGCCGAGGATCCGGGTCTCGACCCGTCGCTCGACCCGTTCTCACGTCCCGTCACCGAAGAGGCTGCCCGCTCATGACCCTGTCCGTCCTGCTCGTCGACGACCACACCATGCTGCGCCAGGGCCTTCGCCGAGCGCTCGAGGGCGAAGGGGTGTCGGTGGTCGGCGAGGCCAGCGACGGCGCCGAGGGCGTGCGACTGGCGCTCAGCACGCGGCCCGACGTAGTGCTGATGGATGTCTCGATGCCCAATGTCGACGGCATCGCCGCCACCCGCCAGCTGGTGGCGGCTGACGCTCGGATGCGGGTCGTCATGCTCACGATGCACATCGACCGCGACATCGTCGACCGCGCCTTCAAGGCAGGCGCAGTCGGCTATCTCACCAAGGACTCATCGATGTCCGAGGTGGTCGACGCCATCAGGCTTGCCGTCGACGGCGACCGGCCGATGTCGCCGGCCCTCGCCCAGGCAATGCTCGACGAGGCCCAGCGTCCGCCCGAGGGCATCATCTCCGCACGCGAGGAAGAGGTGCTGCAGCTCGTCGCCGACGGCCTCGGCACGGCCGAGATCGCCGAGAAGCTCTTCATCAGCCAGAAGACCGTGAAGAACCACCTGGCATCGATCTACGAGAAGCTCCACGCCCGCGACCGCACGCAGGCCGTGCTCACGGCCGTGCGCATGGGCATCGTCAAGCTCGACTGATGGCAGTCGCCGCCCGCCGCAGGGCGGCGGTGGCGAGCAGTGACCCGGGCGGCCGCTGTCAGGCGGGCAGCTCGGGAGCCGGCGTCTCCTGCTCGGGCGACGGCGTCTCCTGGTAGTACTCGGCCCAGGCGGCCTCGCGCTCGGCGTCGTCGCCGCCAGCGGTCCAGTTGCCGTGCTCGTCGACCTCGAAGTGCTGGCGGTACTCCTCGGCGAGCTCGCCGCCCTCGGCCGCCTGCTTGATGCTGAGGCTGATGCGGCGGCGGGCGAGGTCGAGGTCGATGATCTTGACCCACAGCTCCTCGCCGGGGGTGACCACCTGCTCGGGAGCGTCGACGTGGTGGACGCTCATCTCGCTGATGTGCACGAGACCCTCGATTCCATCGCCGACCTGGACGAATGCGCCGAACTGCACGAGCTTGGTGACACGCCCGTAGACGAGCTGGCCGACCTCGTGGGTGGAGGCGAACTCCTGCCACGGATCCTGCTGCGTTGCCTTCAGCGACAGGCTGATGCGCTCGCGGTCGAAGTCGACGTCGAGCACCTGCACCGTGACCTTGTCGCCGACAGCCACCACGGCACCGGGGTGGTCGACGTGCTTCCACGACAGCTCGCTGACGTGGATGAGGCCGTCCATGCCGCCGAGGTCGACGAAGGCGCCGAAGGTGACGACGCTGCTGACGACGCCCTCGCGGATCTCGCCGGGCTTGAGGTTGGTGAGGAAGCTGTCGCGGCTCTCCTTCTGCGTCTCCTCGAGGAAGGCGCGGCGGCTGAGCACCACGTTGTTGCGGTTCTTGTCGAGTTCGATGATCTTGGCCTGCACCGGCTTGCCGACATACGGCGCCAGGTCACGGACGCGACGCAGCTCGACGAGCGAGGCCGGCAGGAAGCCGCGCAGCCCGATGTCGACGATGAGGCCGCCCTTGACGACCTCGATGACCGGACCCTCGACGATGCCGTCGGCTTCCTTGATCTTCTCGATCGTCACCCAGGCACGCTCGTACTGGGCGCGCTTCTTGCTGAGGACGAGACGGCCTTCCTTGTCTTCCTTGGTGAGGACCAGTGCCTCGAGCGACTCGCCCAGTCGAACGATCTCGCTGGGATCGACGTCGCTGCGGATGCTGAGCTCGCGGGCGGGGATGACGCCCTCGCTCTTGTAGCCGATGTCGAGCAGCACCTCGTCCTTGTCGACCTTGACGACCGTGCCGGTGACGAGCTGGCCGTCTTCGACATCGACCATCTCGCCGGCGATGGCATCGGCGAACGACATGCCGAGGTCGTTCGAGGTGACGGGACGGGGGGTGTAGTTGCCCTCTTCGTCGAAGGTGCCCATGGCACCGGCGGAGAGGGCGGTAGTGGTATCGGACAAGGGAAGATCGCTTTCGGACAGGGACGTCGGGGCCAGGCGGATTCCGGGCCGTGAAAGGCTACCAGCGGCGGCGGGCCGTGACATCTGCCACGACAGCGGCCGCCGGATCCCCACCGCAGGCGGGTCGGGCACGGGTGCCGCCGTCGATGTCCCGATGTCGACAGGGTGATCGGTGATCGACGTGCGCATTGGCCCGAGGTGGCCCGGGAACCATCGGGCCGTGATGGTGAGGTCGGCACGGGTGGCTAGGCCGCGGTCATAGCCACTCCCCCGCCACCGACGTCAGTCGTACCGTGCCCGTGGTGAGAACGGGACCTCGCCCGCCGGCGCGGGGGACGGCATCACGGGGCGGCGACGACGGCGATCACGGCGACTCGGTCGGCCTGCTCCGCCTGCTGGCGGGCGGCACCACCGGCGACGATCTCGCCGCTGCCGCCCTGATGGGGCCGCTCCAGCCCACCGGCGCCGACTGGGTGGCGCTGCACCACCTCGACCGCCAGCGGGGTGCCCTCGCGCTGGTGGGCGCCTGCCGGGTCCCGCCCGGCGTGCTCGGGCCGCTCAGCCTCGTGCCCCTCGATGCTCCGCTGCCGCTCACCGAGGCGGTCGGCAGCGCCCGACCGGTCATCGAAGGCCTGACCGAGGTCGTCGAGCGATCGCCGATGGCCCACTTCCTGCTCGACGGCCGCGCCGATGACGGGCGCAGGATCGGCTGTGTCCCGGCACTCGGCCGCGGTGTCGTCATCGGCGCTGTCACCGTCGAACTCGCCGCCGGGCGGGCCGAGTCGTGGGATGCAGCCGACCGCCTCCATCTCGTCGCCGATGCCCTCGCCGTGTGGCTGGCGCTCCGCCGCGGCAACGGCCAGCTCCCCGTCGCCGTGGCCATGCGCCCGCTCCTGCACCTCACCGACCGCCAGCGCGCCATCCTTGCGCTCGTCGCCGAGGGACGCACCAACGCCCAGATCGCCCGTGAACTCGACTATTCGACCGCCACGGTGAAGGCCGACCTCACGACGATGTACCGGCTCTTCGGCGTCCGTGTCAGGGCCGACCTGGTGCTGAGAGCGGCAGCCGCCGCGGCCGAGCGTGCACCGGCAGCAGCAGAGGCGCCCTGACCGGCGGCCTCACGGCCGCTCGGCGATCACCAGGTGCTCGGCCGAGTCGACAGTTGGCGGCGCAGTGCCGTACGCCCCCGGCTCGACACCGGAGAGTTGCCGGATGCGCAGGCCGGTTGCCCCGACCAGCAGCCGCAGCTCTCGCGGCGTGTAGCAGCCGGTCCACAGGTCGACCGTGACAGCCCGTCCGGCCTCGTCGCGGATGTCGGTGCGCTCGTGGCTGATGCCACGGTCGGCGTCGAAGGCGACCGGCGTACCGTCGCTTCCCTCCGTGCCGTGGAAGTGCCGTACGGCGAAGTAGGCGTTGAACGCGGTGAGGGCGAGCAGCCCGCCTGGCCGGAGCGCCCGCGCCATCCCGCCGAGCACCAGCTCGTCACCGCCGTCGACGGTCATCAACCCGAACGCGCCCTGGCACAGGCAGATCACTGCGTCGAAGCGGCCATGCAGGTCGGCACGATTCACCAGCGTCCGGGCGTCGACACGTTCGAAGGTGGCGCCCGCCGGGGCATCGCGCCGCGCCAGCTCGATGAACGTGGCACTCACGTCGATGCCGTGCACTGCGATGCCGCGACGCGCGAGCTCATGAGCGTGCCGACCGGGACCGCAGCCGACATCGAGCACCGTGCTGCGCGACGAGAGTCCGAGCGCG
>JBJTRF010000075.1:0-2303 GCA_046076025.1 Ilumatobacteraceae bacterium | reverse complement strand
CGGCCACCAGTGCCGTCACCGCGGCGAGCTCTAGCCCCCACTCGGTGGGCGCCAGGTCGCCGATGAAGATGCCGGCCATCGACGCCACCTCCCACACCAGCCAGTTCATCGAGTTGCACCCGTAGAAGTAGCCGTGCTGGAAGGGGGTGCCCTCGTCGGCGCGGTCGGGAAAGCGCTGCGAGAACAGCGCGAAGCCGAGGTCGCCGTTGAAGTAGCCGGCTACCACCCGCTGGCGGAACGGCAGCCCGACGAACGACCGCCGCGCGGCGGCAGCGAAGATGACGAATCGCAGGTTCACCAGCGCGGCAGTGACCCACACGACGGGCAGCGGCGTGCCGAGCACCAGCAGCGGCAGTGTCGCCAGCTGCGCCGAGCCCGCGTACACGAGCAGCGTCATCAGCACCGAGGGCCACACGCCGAGCCCGGCGTTCACCATGGCCACGCCGGTGACCACGCCCCACACGGCGATGGCGATGGCCACCGGCCGCATGGCGCGACGGCCCTCGCGCAGGCCGGCCGGGTCGAGCGGCGGCAGCAGGTCGAGCGGGTCGAGCCGGGCGCGCCGGCGGCGCCGGGGGAGCGGTGCGTCGCCGGAGGTCACCCGTGCATGATGCCGTGCCCGCTGCGCCCCGCCATAGTCTGCGCGCGTGACGAGGCAGGACACCGCCGACCGGGTGCGGCTCGGGTGGAGCTATCGCAAGCTCTATGCGGCGACGGCGCTGTCCAACGTGGGCGACGGCATGGCCAGCATCGCCTATCCGTGGCTGGCAACGGCCACGACCCGCAACCCATTGCTCATCGCCGTCATCGCCGCCGCGCAGCGCCTGCCATGGCTGGTCTTCACCCTGCCTGCCGGCGTGATCACCGACCGGGTCGACCGCCGAAAGGCGATGGTGGCCACCGACGCCATCCGCGGCGTCCTCACGCTGGTCGTCGCCGTGGCCGTGCTGAGCCGCGAGGCGCTGCTGCCGGCTCCCGACGCGCTCGACACGGTGCAGGGCACACGGGTCGACGTGTACGTGATGCTGCTGCTCGCCACCCTGCTGCTCGGCTGTGCCGAGGTGCTGCGCGACAACTGCGGCCAGACGTTCATGCCGTCGATCGTCGCCCCCGAGCACCTCGAGCGGGCCAACGGCCGGATGTGGAGCATCGAGTCGGTCGCCAACACGTTTATCGGCCCGCCGATCGGGTCGCTGCTGCTGGTGTCGGCGTTCTCGCTGCCGTTCTTCGTGGATGCCGGGTCGTTCTTCGTGTCGGCGGGTCTGCTGATGCTGATCCCCGGCGTGTTCCGCGCGGCGCGGCCCGAGCTCGAGGGCGACCGGCCGTCGTGGATCGACGACATCCGCGAGGGAGTGCGGTGGCTGCGCGGCCACCGTCTGCTGTGGGCGATGGCCATCATCCTCGGCCTGATGAACATGGCGAGCATGATCTCTGGCGCGCTGTTCGTGCTGTTCTCGCAGGAGGTGCTCGGCGTCACGCCCCTCACCTTCACGCTGATGGGCTTCGGCTTCGCGGTCGGCGGGATCATCGGCGGCTACGTGGCCCCGTGGATGTCGCGCACCTTCGGCAGCGGCACGTGCCTGGCGCTCACGCTCGCGTCGGCAGCGGTGATGCAGACCACGGTCGGGTTCCTCTCGTCGTGGCCGGTCGTCGCAGCGGTGGTGCTCGTCGGCACTCTGCTCGGCAGTTCGTGGAACGTCATCACCGTCAGCCTTCGCCAGACGATCATCCCATCGCACCTGCTCGGCCGGGTGAACAGCGTCTACCGGTTCTTCGCGTGGGGGATGATGCCCATCGGCGCGGCGATCGGCGGCGGGCTCGTGGTCGTCGTCGACCGGTTCGCCTCGCGCGAGATCGCCCTGCGGTCGGTGTGGTGGGTCGACGGCCTCGTGCATGCGGGGCTGCTGGTGGCCGGCCTGCGGTTGCTCACCACCGATCGGCTCGAGGCGGCGCGCGCAGCGGCACTCGGCACGCGGAGCGAGACCGCCTCGTCGTCATGAGCGACGCCGGCCCCGACCTGCTCATCGACCGGCGGGCCGCCGTCGAGCGGATCCAGCTGGACAGCACGTCGTGGGTCGACCTCGTGCGCGGCTTCGTGCGCGGGCCTGGTGACGTGCTCGAGCGGGTGCTCGCCGAGGTGCCGTTCGCCCAGTACGAGGTGCTGCGCTACGACCGCTACGCGCCCGAGCGCCGACTGGGCGCGACGGTGCGCCCCGACGCCGATGCGCTGGTGCGGCAGGTCGACCTGCACCTGCGGGCCGCCTACCGGCAGCAGTTCGACGGCGCCGTGGCGATGCTCTACC
>JBJTRF010000074.1:0-7112 GCA_046076025.1 Ilumatobacteraceae bacterium | reverse complement strand
GCTGTCGATGCCGAGCTGCTCGCAGAGCGAGTCACCGACGACGAGCCACTCGGGCTGCCGATACCCGGCCTGCTCGCCGCCGAGGTCGAGGACTACGCCCGAGTGGGCCTCTTCGGCGGCACGGCACCCGACATCGCCTCGATGGTCGATGCCTCGGTGGTCGCCGGCATCTACGACGGCGCCAATCTGATCTGGCCGGCCGACGGCTGAGGCTCAGTGCGAGTCGCGGGCAGCGAGCGCTGTCCGTGCGTGGTCAATGTCGTACTTCAGCTGCCGGGTGAGCGACTCGATGCCGTCGAACTTCCGCTCGCTGCGGAGGAAGTCGGTGAACTGCACGCGCGCGGCCTCTCCGTAGAGATCTCCGGAGAAGTCGAGCAGGTGGGCCTCGAGCAGCGAGACCTCGGCGCGCTCGTAGAACGTCGGCCGTCGCCCGAGGTTCATGGCGCAGCGATGGCGACTGCCGTCGGGACGCACGTACCACCCGGCGTAGACACCGTCGGCCGGCAGGCAGATCGAGGCCGGCACCTCCACGTTGGCAGTGGGGAATCCAATCGTCCGGCCGCGCTGGTCGCCCTGCACCACCGGGCCGCGGGCCTCGAACGGGCGGCCGAGCATGGCGGCTGCCACCTCGACCTGGCCGCCTGCCAGCGCACGCCGGATGGCGGTCGAGCTCACGGGCTCGTCGGGGCCGTCGTCGCGCGCGAGCAGCGACATCGGCATCACCTCGAAGTCGGCCTCGGCACCGAGCTCGCGCAGCGTGGCGACATTGCCTCGCCGTCCACGCCCGAAGTGGAAGTCGTCGCCCACGACGACCGTCGCGGCCCGAAGGCAGTCGACCACTACTCGCCGGGCGAAGTCGACGGGGTCCTCGCGCGACTGCTCGTCGTCGAAGTGCACCACGAGCGTGGCGTCGACGCCGGTCTCGGCAAGCAGCTCGAGCTTCTGGTCGAGGTCGGTCAACAGCCGCGGCGCCGACTCGGGCCTGACCACCGACGCCGGATGGCGGTCGAAGGTGATGACCACGCTGCGCGCCCCGGCGGCGGCTGCACGGCGGCGAACTTCGCCGATCACCGACTGATGGCCGCGGTGCACGCCGTCGTAGGCGCCGATGGTGACGACGCTGCGCTCGCCCGGCCACGGACACGAGGACTGGTCGCGGATGACGAGCACGTCGAAACGCTAGCCCTCTCGGGTCAGGCAGCCACTACCACGGCGGGCTTCACGGTGCCCTCGCGGTGATGCTCGTACATCGCCAGCAGTTCGCCCGACTCGGAGAGCACGGCCCACGGGCCCGGCCCCGAGAACGTGCCGTCGACCACGCAGACCACTCCCTCGCGCGGCAGCACCACGCCTCGGCGCACGGCGTCGGCCCCCCCGGCGTCGACGACGACCCGCACGTAGTCGCGGACCCCCTCCGCCATCGGCATCAGCGCAGCGTCGTCCGGCGGCAGGGCGTTGTCGACGGTGAACCCCCCGACTGCGACTCGCCGGAGCGCTCGCAGGTGGGCGCCGCCGCCGCACAGGCGGCCGAGATCGTCGGCGAGCGACCTGATGTACGTGCCCTTCGAGCACTGCACCTCGACGCGCATCACCATCGGATCGCCGGTCGCTGCCACGTCGAAGCGGTGCACTGTCACCGGGCGGGGCTGTCGGTCGACGTCGATTCCCTCACGTGCCATCTCGTGCAGCCGACGACCGCCGACCCTGAGCGCGCTCACCATCGGCGGCCCCTGCATGATGTCGCCCACGAGGTGGTCGCCGATCACGGCGCGCGCCATGTCGACCGACAGGTCGGGCATGTCGAACGAGCCCGTCACCGTGCCCGACGAGTCGAGCGTCGAGGTGCTCTGTCCGAAGACGATCTCGGCGGTGTATGTCTTGCCGAGATCGGTGAGGAATCGCACCAGTCGCGTCGCCCGGCCGACCGCCACGAGGAGCACGCCGGTCGCGTCGGGGTCGATCGTGCCCGCATGGCCCACCTGGCGCTCGCCGAATCGGCGGCGGAGCATGCCGACGACATCGTGGCTCGTCACGCCGGCAGGCTTGTCGACGACGGCGACGCCATGGGTCGTCGGAGGGCGCCTGCCCATCAGCCGTCCGACGACTCGCCGTCGTCGCCGTCGCTGTCGTCGCTGTCGTCCGACTCCGGCCGCGAGGGCAGCGTGCCGGACTGGTGGAGGATCCCCTCGATCCGCTCGGCGGCGCGAATGACCTCGTCGGGGCGGAACGACAGGATGGGCGTCTTCTTGGCGCGCACCTGCCTGCCCACCGCCGACTGCAGCCGGATGCGGTGCTGGCCGAGTGCTTCGAGGATCTCGGCATCGCCGTCCTCACCCGCCAGCGAGTCGTAGCGGACGATCGCCCGGTTCATCTCGGGGTCGACCTCGATGTTCGTCACCGTGACGAGCGACAGTCGCTCGTCGTCGATTCGGGTGAGCTCGTCGGCGATCACCTCGCGCAGCGACTCGCCGAGGCGCGCGCTCCGCGGATAGCGATGCGGTGACTGCGACGGACGGCGCTGCTTGCCCACGGGCAGCACCCTACCGATCGGTCAGTCGAAGCGCGGGCGAATGTCGAGCTTGCGCTTGAGCTCGATCATCGAGCTCGACAGCGCCAGCGTCTCGACGGCATCCCAGAGCCGCGTGGCCTCGACGCCGCGCGGAATCGAGCCGATGACGGGACCGAAGAAGCTCGCCTCGCCGGCCGTGCCCGGCCGGAACGTGATGATGGGCGTGCCGAGATCGCGGCCGGCTCGCTGCAGCGCCACCTCGGTGCTTGCGTAGATCGCCTCGTCGTGCGATTCGTCGTGCACGTGCTCGGCCGCCTCGACGGGCAGATCGGCGGCAGACAGCATCTCGCGCATGAATCCCACGGGGTCAGCGACGAGATCGCGACGGCCGTCGCGGTGAATGGCCTCGCCGAGGGCCGTGTACAGCGCCCCGACAGCCTCGTTGCCGTGTGACACCGACACGGCATCGCACACCCGGTGCGCGTGCAGTCCGGCGAGGTGAAAGGCACGGAACTCGTCGGTGTACCAGGCTGCGTCCTGCCGCTCATTGAGCTTCTTCAGGGAGATGAACTTCCATCCGACCTGACACTCGCGAAGACCCTGCACCTCGACAACCCACCGCGAGGTGATCCAGGCGAACGGGCAGACAGGGTCGAAGAAGAAGTCGAGATCGGCCATGCGCCGACCCTATCGGCGGCGGCTCAGACGCGGGCGATCTCGCGCTCGTCGAAGGTCTCGATGAGGTCGCCCGGCTTCAGGTCCTGGAAGTCGCTCAGGCCAACACCGCACTCGAAGCCCTCGCGCACCTCGCGGGCATCGTCCTTGAAGCGCTTGAGCGACTGGATCGAGCCCTTCCAGATGATCGTGCCATCGCGGAGGAATCGAACCTTCGACCCGCGGGTGATGGTGCCGCTGCGCACGTAGCAGCCGGCGATGGCGCCGATCCGGGGCACGCGGAACACCTCGCGCACCTCGGCCTCGCCGGTGACCACCTCTTCGAACTCGGGGGCCAACATGCCGACCATCGCCCGCTCGATGTCCTCGAGCAGCTTGTAGATGATCTCGTACGTGCGGATCTCGACACCTTCGGCCTCGGCGAGGTCGCGGGCCTTGCGGTCGGGGCGGACGTTGAACCCGATGAGCGTCGCGTTGGTGGTGGCGGCGAGGCTGATGTCGTTCTCGGTGATCGCGCCGACCGCACGGTGCACGAATGCCAGCTTCACGTCGTCGCGCTCGAGGCGCCTCAGGCTCTCGGTGACCGCCTCGAGCGATCCCTGCACGTCGGCCTTGATGACGAGATTCAGCGTCGCCACCTCGCCGGCCTGGATCTGGCTGAAGATGTCCTCGAGCTTGACGCCGCGCTGCACCCGCGCGTCGCCGCGCTGGTTCTTGAGGCGGAGCCGCTGCTCGCGGGCCTCGCCGACCGTGCGGGCGGTCTTCTCGTCGTCACTCGAGCGGAACTCGTCGCCGGCATGCGGCACGCTCTGCAGGCCGAGCACCTGCACCGGCGTGCTCGGCCCCGCCGAGCGGACCTGCTGGCCCTTGTCGTCGATCATCGCCCTGACACGGCCCCACGCGGCACCGGCGACGATCGGGTCGCCGACCTTCAGCTCGCCCTTGTCGACGAGCACGGTGGCCACCGGGCCACGACCGACATCGAGGTTGGCCTCGAGCACGACGCCCTTGGCGCGGCCCGTCGGGTTGGCGGTGAGCTCCTCGAGTTCGGAGACCACGAGCAGTTGCTCGAGCATCTCGTCGACGCCGATCCCCTGCGCTGCGGCCATCTCGACGACGATCGTGTCGCCGCCCCACGACTCGGGCACGAGCCCGTGCTCGGAGAGCTGCGCGTAGACGCGCTGCGGATCGGCGTTCTCCTTGTCGATCTTGTTGAGCGCCACGACGATCGGCACCTCTGCCGCCTTGGCGTGGTTGATCGCCTCGATGGTCTGGGGCATCACGCCGTCGTCGGCCGCCACCATCAGCACGACGATGTCGGTGACCTGCGCGCCGCGGGCGCGCATCTTGGTGAACGCGGCGTGGCCCGGCGTGTCGAGGAAGGTGACCTTCCTGCCGTCCTTGTCGACCTGGTAGGCGCCAATGTGCTGGGTGATGCCGCCTGCCTCGCCGGCGACCACGTTGGCATTGCGGATGCGGTCGAGCAGCGTGGTCTTGCCGTGGTCGACGTGGCCCATCACGGTGATGACGGGAGGCCGGACCTGCTGCAGCGTCTCGTCATCGTCGTCGCTGTCGTCGAACAGCGCCTGCAGCTCCATTTCCTCCTGCTGGCCCGGCTCGACCAGCAGCAGGTCGGCACCCACCTCGAGGGCGAAGAGCTCCATCTGCTCGTCGCTGAGCGTCATCGTCGCCGTGACCATCTCGCCGTTCTGGAGCAGGAAGCGGATGACGTCGGCCGCCGTGCGATTGAGCTTGGGGGCGAACTCCTGGGCGGAGACCCCGCGCTCGACGATGATGGTGCCCTCGGGAACGGGCGCCGAGTTGGGCGTGTACGACGTGGCGTAGTTCGGCTGCAGTTCGTCGAAGTCGCGGCGACGGCGAGCACGGCTCTTCTTGCGCGGCGCACGACGCTGGCCGTTGGGCCGGCCGCCGGGGCCGCCGGCACCGGGACCACCCGCACCGGGACCGCCAGGGCGCGGACCGCCGAAGCCGCCACCGGGCCCGGGACGCGGACCACCGAAGCCGCCACCGGGACCGGGGCGCGGACCGCCGAAGCCGCCACCGGGACGGGGGCCGCCAGGACCACCGGGCCGCGGACCGCTTGGGCCGCCAGGACGGGGGCCACCCGGTGCGCCGGGACGTGCGGTGTAGGTGCCGGGGCGCTGGCCGCCAGGACCACCCGCGCGCGGGCCGCCGGGGGGCGGAGGGATGGGACGGCCGGTGCCCGACGTGGGCCGACTGGCGCCGGGCGGTGGCGGAATCGGGCGTCCCGTCGCCGAGACGGGTCGCGGTCCCGCCGCGGGACGGGCCGGGCCGCCGTCGGCGCGCGCTGCGGGCGCCGTCGGTGCTGCCGGCGTCGTTGGCGTCGCCGGAGGGCGGGCGGGCGGGGCGGCGGCCGCGGGAACGGACGGCGGGGCGGGCGTCGGGGCGGGCGTCGGGCGCGCCGACGTCACCCGGGGGGCCGTACCGGCAACGGGACGGCTCGAGATATTGGCGGCGGGCTCGCCGGCGACGACGGACGGCGTCGCCGCAGGCGCCGTCGTGGGCACCTCGGCAGCAGGGGGCTCGACGACCGGCACCGGCTCGACGACCGGCTCGACGTCGGCTGCGGACTTCTTGGCGACCTTCTTCACCGGCTTCGGTGCAGCGTCCTCGCCATCGCCATCGCCGGACGACGCCGCCTTCTTGGCCGCCTTCTTGACGGGCTTGGGCTCCTCAGGCTGCTCCGGGCGTGTCAGCTCTTCCTTCACGGCGCGAGCGCGGAGACGGTCGGCATGCTGCTCGATGAGCGTGCTGGAGTGCGTCTTCACCCCGACGCCCATGCGCCCGCAGAGATCCATCATCTCCGAGTTCGTCATCCCGAGCTCTTTGGCGAGCTCGTGCACCCTGATGTTCTTCGCCAAACCCTTGTCAGCCTTTCGTCGGCACTGGCCGGCGGGGCGAGCCCCGGCGGCCAGTCATTCTTCCACTTCTCGCTGCGTTACGTGCTCTCACTGTGGGGAGGGCCGTGGCCAACGCCAACCTGCCCGGTCATTTCGCCGCACGTCACGCTGCCCCTGGCGGTGCGGGCCGCTCGGCCCACCACGCCTCGACACCCTCCCGGAGCGCCCCCACGGCACCCTCGTCGACGCTGCAGCGCCATGCCCTGTCGAAGGCGCGGCGCCGGATCGCGGCGTCGAGGCATTCGGGCGAGCACAGCCACGCACCCCGTCCAGGGGCGACCCGGTCGACGACCGGGCCCTCCTGGCCGAGCACGCACCTGACGACCCGGTGCTGGGGAAACGCCGTCCGGCAGCCGATGCACGTCCGACGCGGACCGCGGTGCGTCGCCGGGTCAGGCGCCGCCACCACCGCCCTCTCCGGTCGCTGGCGCTGCGGCCTCGCCGCCCGTCTCGCCGGCCTCGTACTGCTGCTGGGTGAGGACGGTGCCGTCGGCGGCGTGCCACTCCATCTGGCCGGTCTCGGTGTTCTGCACCCACTCGCCCTCTTCGTAGTCGGTGTCGTCGTAGCCGCCCACCGGCTCGGTCTCGCCGCGGATGTCGATGCGCACGCCGGTGAGCCGCGCCGCCAACCGGGCGTTCTGGCCTTCCTTGCCGATCGCCAGGCTGAGCTGGTTGTCGGGCACGATCACGTCGGCCTGGGTGAGGTCGTCGCTGATGATGACGTCCTTCACCTTCGCCGGCGACAGGGCCTTGGCGACGAAGTCGGCGAGGTCCTCGCTGTACGGGACGATGTCGATCTTCTCGCCGCGCAGCTCGTTGACGACCATCCGCACCCGCCCGCCGCGGGCGCCCACGCAGGCACCGACGGGGTCGATGTTGTGGTCGTTGCTCCACACGGCGATCTTCGTGCGATGGCCTGGCTCGCGGGCGCAGCCCTTGATCTCGACGATGCCGTCGGCGATCTCGGGCACCTCGAGCTCGAAGAG
>JBJTRF010000073.1:0-21113 GCA_046076025.1 Ilumatobacteraceae bacterium | reverse complement strand
AATGACGAAGCGCGCCCCGGTCTCGCCGTCGACGTGGTCCTCGACCCATGCCCGTCCGCCCGGCATCCGCACGTGCTCGTCGACGAGCGCCAGCCCTAGGCCGGCACCCTCGGTGGCGGCGCGTCGTCCGGCGACGCCGCCGCGGGCGAAGCGCTCGAAGATGAGCTCGCGCTCGGTGGCGGGCACGCCGGGACCGCAGTCCTCGACGGCGATCCTGACGTGGCCGAGCGGCTCGCCCTCGCCGTCGGGCTCGGCAACCGAGATCCGGGTTCCCTCGGCACCGCAGTGGAGCCGTGCATTGTCGATCAGGTTGGCGACGACGCGGGTGAGCCGCCGCCGGTCGCCGCTGATCAGCACCCGCTCGGCGCGCTCGCTCACCTCGACCGGCACCTCGGGCATGCTGCTGACCGCCACGGCCTGCCGGACGAACTCGCCCACGGCCAACTCGTCGAGGTTCAGCCTGATCGCGCCGGCGTCGAACCGCGAGATCTCGAGCAGGTCCTCGACGAGGCCCTGGAAGCGGCCGACGTCGGCGGCGAGCAGGTCGAGTGCTGCCTGGGCGCGCTCGGGCATCTCGTCGCGCCGCGACTTCATCACCTCGACGCTGGCGGCAAGTGTCATGAGCGGCGAGCGAAGCTCGTGGCTGACATCGCTCGCGAAGCGGGCGTCGCGCTCGACGCGTGCCTGCAGCGCTGCGGCCATGTCGTTGAACGCGTTGGAGAGCACCATCAGGTCGTGATCCTCGGTGGGTGCCAGGCGCGTGTCGAGGCGCCCGCCGGCGATGGCCTTGGCAGCCTGTGCCGCCTCGCCCAGCGGGCGAACCGCGCGCGACGCGATGACCACGCCCAGCAACGCGCCCGCGAGCGTCGTGATGAACGCAGCGAAGAGCAGGCTGAGCCTGACGCTGTCGAGGGTGTTCGACGCATCGTCGAGCGGCACGAACTCGAAGTAGGCGGCGGTCGTGACGGTGAGGGGAATGCCGATCACCAGCAGCGGCTCGCCGTCGACCCTCGTGATCAGCCGTGCCGGCACGCCATCGTCGACGACGCGGGCCTGCAGCGAGGCGGGAATCGACTCGGGCGAGGATCGGGCCGAGCTCGCCGTCCATGTGCCGCGGTAGTTGATGGCGAAGCTGGCGACGCCGAGCGATCGCAAGCGGGCCACCGCTGCCTCGGGCGACGGAGTGCTCGTGTTCAGCTCGTTCTGCGCGATCTGGGCGTTGCGGTACGCCTGCTCGACACCCGCCCGGTCTCGTTGGGTGACGACGCTGCTGCGCGTGAAGCCGTAGGCGACGGCTGCGAGGAACGCGGCGAGCACCAGGGCTCCCGACGCGAACATCAGCAAGATGCGCAGTCGCAGCCCGAGCCGGATCGAGCTGAGCCGCTCGAGCAGCGTACGGGCGGTCCGCAGCAGGCGTGCGGCGCGGCCCTGCGGCAGGTCGTCGAGGTTCGGCGCCGACTCGTCGGTCACGACTGCAGTCGATAGCCGAGGCCGCGAACCGTCACCACATGACGCGGATTCGCCGGGTCGGCCTCCACCTTCATGCGCAGGCGGCGGATGTGCACGTCGACCAGCCGACCGTCGCCGAAGTAGTCGTGGCCCCACACGTTGTCGAGCAGGCTCTCGCGGCTGAACACCCGGCCGGGATTCTGGGCGAGTTCGCACAGCAGCCGGAACTCGGTCTTGGTGAGGTGCACCTCGATGCCGCCGCGGGTGACCTTGCCCTCGTCGGGGACGATCTCGAGTTCGCCGAAGACGAGCTTGGCGTGGCCGGCGGCGATCGGCCTCACGCGCCGCAGGAGGGCCCGGATGCGCGCCGAGAGCACCTGCGGGGCGAACGGCTTGGTGAGATAGTCGTCGGCACCAGCCTCGAGGCCGGCAACGACATCGTGGGTGTCGTTGCGCGCCGTGACCATCACGATCGGCACGTCGCTCGATCGCCGTATGGCCCGGCAGAGCTCGAAGCCGTCGATGCCGGGCAGCATGATGTCGATGAGGACGACGTCGGGCGATGTTCGCTGGAAGATCTCGACCGCCTCCTCGCCGCTGCCGGCCTCGTCGACGGTCCAGCCCTCGTCCTCGAGGGCGAGCTTCACAGCCGTCCGAATGCGTTCGTCGTCCTCGACCGAGAGAATGCGCGTACCCACGACTCGACATGATGGCAGGCGAGTGGTCGCCGCGGCGTGCAGTGCCGTCGCGCTGGCGGTCGCGCCATCCGTCGCCGCCGCATGGGAGGCGATGTCGCTCAGCCGGTCGGACCGGTCTCCGGCGCCGAAGCGCAGGCCTCCTCGAGCAGCGCCGTCAACTGGTCGAACAGCGACGGCGGGGCGGCGATGACCCAGCCGCCGTCGCCGGGAGATCCGAAGCCGAGCACCGTGCGCTCGGCCGGGGTGCTGCCGGGCAGCGCGCCGGCGGCGCGGCACCCGCTCTCGCCGGCGATGAGCGCACCCGCCGCGTAGTCCCACGGACCGAGGCCCTGCTCGAAGTAGGCGTCGAGGCGGCCTGCGGCGAGGTGGCACAGGTCGGCGGCGGCCGCGCCGAGCCGGCGGATGTCGCGCACCCTCGGCAGGATCACCGCAGCCCGCGCCGCCTGCACGGCACGCCGGGCCGCGTCGTAGGAGAAGCCCGTGGCCACCAGCGCCGTGCCGAGCTCGGAGGCTGCGCTGCACTCGATGGCGAGGCCGTTGCGACGAGCGCCCGCGCCGGCCACGGCGGTGAACAGCTCGTCGGTGGCGGGCAGGTACACGGCGCCGATGCGCGCCGCCCCGTCGACGCTGGCGGCGACCGACACCGCGTAGCTGGGCAGGCCGTAGACGAAGTTCGTCGTGCCGTCGATTGGGTCGATCACCCAGTCGACGCCGGTCGTCCCGTCGACGCCGGTGCCCTCCTCGCCGACGATGCCGTCGCCGGGTCGGGCGGCGAGGATCCCGTCGACGATCCGCCGCTCGCTGGCGCGGTCGAACTCGGTGACCATGTCGGTTGCCGTCGACTTGCTGGCAGAGGCGACGGCCTCGGCCGCGGCCCTGGCGCGGTGCACCATCTGGCCGGCATCGACAGCCAGACGTGCCGCGAGGTCGAGCAGTGCCGCGTCGGACCGCGACGGAATCCCGCGCGACGACGCGGTCCGTGCCGACATCAGGCGCCGCCGGATCGCGACCGTGTCGCCGAACGCTGGTCGTCGAGCGTCCGCCACTCGCCGACGGCGCGCAGGACGAGAACGGCGACCACGCTCATGCCCCCGGCTGCGACGAGCGACCCGATCAGCATGCCGACACCGCGGCCGGTGCCGCACTGCCCCGTGCACTGCAGGCCGACGAGCGTGTAGCCGATGAGACCGCCGGCCGCACCGCCGAGGAGGATCGCCGCGAATGCCGCGGCTCGGGCCGCTGGGGTGGGCAGCGCTGACAGAGGGCGTTCGGGGTCGGTCACGCTGGGGAGCGTATTCTCAGCGGCAGTGCGCAGCACGGTCGTCGTCCCCACCTATGAAGAGGCGCAGAACATCGAGGCGCTGTGCCGCGGCATTCGCACGGCACTGCCCGAGGCGTCGATTCTCATCATCGACGACGGCGGCAGCGACGGCACCGCCGACATCGCCGAGGCGCTCGCCGCCGAACTCGGCCGGATCGAGGTGGTCCGCCGCGCCGAGAAGTCGGGGCTCGGCAGCGCCTACCGCGACGGCTTCCGCCGCGCCCTCGACGCAGGGGCCGAGATCTGCGTGCAGATGGACGCCGACCTCTCCCACCCGGCCGAGGCACTGCCGGCACTGGTCGCCAACGTCGAGCACGGCGCCGACCTCGCCATCGGCTCGCGCTACGTGCCGGGCGGCCGCACGCTCAACTGGCCGCGCCGGCGCGTGTGGCTGTCGAGGTGGGGGAACCGGTATGCGGCCGGCGTGCTCGGCCTTGCGGTCAACGACGCGACGGCGGGCTTCAGGGCCTATCGGGCCGACGTGCTGCGGCGGATCGACTTCGAGTCGGTCGGGGCCGACGGCTACGGATTCCAGGTGGAGATGACCTACCGACTCGTCAGCGCGCGGGCGCGCATCGTCGAGTTCCCGATCACCTTCGTCGACCGCGCGGCCGGCAACTCGAAGATCTCCGGTGGCATCGTCCGCGAGGCACTGGTGCTGGTGGCACGGCTGTGGATCGGCGACTTCCTCGGCCGTCGTCGTCGTCGTCGGGCGGGGTACTGAGATGCGCCGCTGGTCGGTGGGCGGCGCGCTCATCCCGCACGGCGACGGACTGCTGCTCGTCGGCAACCGCCGGCGCGACGGATCGCTCGACTGGACGCCACCGGGCGGGGTGATCGATCCCGGCGAGACGGTGCTCGGCGGACTCGCCCGTGAAGTGCGCGAGGAGACGGGACTCGAGGTGGTGGGGTGGGCGCACCGCGCGTACACCGTCACGGTCGAGGCGCCCGACATGGGATGGGTGCTCTCGGTCGAGGCATGGGTTGCAGACGGCGTGCGGGGCGACGTGCGCATCGCCGACCCCGACGGCATCGTCGAGGAGGTCCGCGGCGCATCGGCGTCCGACGTGCCGGCACTGCTGGCGACAAGCCCGCCCTGGGTGCGCGACCCGGTGAGCGATTGGCTGTTCGACTCGTGCAGCTCGTACTCGTTCGTCGTCAGCGGCACGTCGCGGTCGACGTCCACCATCGCTCGCATCACATGACGGCCGCTGCCTCCCGCCGGGTGATCCTGCATGTCGACATGGATGCCTTCTACGTCAGCGTCGAACTGCTGCGCCGCCCCGAGTTGCGCGGCAAGCCGGTCGTGGTCGGCGGCTCCGGCCGCCGTGGCGTGGTGGCCGCCGCCTCGTACGAGGTGCGCCGCCACGGCGTGCACTCGGCGATGCCCAGTATCACTGCCCAGCGACTCTGCCCGCATGCGGTGTTCCTTCCGGGAGACCACGAGCACTATGCGGCGGTGAGTGCCGACGTGCTCGAGGTGTTCCGCACCGTCACCCCGTACGTCGAGCCACTGTCGCTCGACGAGGCCTTCCTCGACGTCACCGGTTCGATCCGGCTCCTCGGCGACGGGCGGGCCATCGGCAGCAGACTGCGCGACGACGTCCTCGGCCGCACCGGGCTCACCTGCAGCGTCGGGGTGGCACCGAACAAGTTCATCTCCAAGCTCGCCTCGGAAGCAGCCAAGCCGAAGGCAATGCCGGATGGCGTGCGCGAGGGGCTGGGCGTCGTCGAGGTCGAGCCCGGCCGGGAGCTCGAGTTCCTCCATCCGCTGCCGGTGCAGGCGCTCTGGGGAGTGGGGCCGGCTACGTTCTCGCGGCTCGAGCGGCTCGGCATCCGCACGGTCGGCGACCTGGCTGCGCTGGGCGAGCGGACGCTCGTGGCGGCGCTCGGCCGAGCCCACGGCGCGCAGCTGCACCGGCTGTCGCTCGGCATCGACGACCGGCCCGTCGAGGTCGACCGGGCGATGAAGTCGATCGGCCACGAGGAGACGTTCTCGCACGACCGCCACACCATCGCCGAGCTGCGCGTCGAGCTGGTGCGACTCGCCGATGCCGTCGCCGGCCGCCTGCGCGCGCATGGCACCGGTGCGCGGACGGTGCAGCTGAAGGTGCGCTTCGCCGGATTCGAGACGATCACCCGAAGCGTCACCGTCCCCGGTGCCGTCGACACCGCGCACGCCATCCTCGCCGCCGTGACGCCGCTGCTCGACGCCGTCGACCCCACGCCCGGGGTGCGGCTCCTCGGCATCAGTGCCAGCAACTTTGCGGCGCCCGCCGAGCAGTTGACGCTCGACGGACTGTCGGCCGACGGCGAGGGCGCTGCGGCGTCGCCGGGCGAGTGGTCCGATGCCGAGTCGGCCATGGATGCGATCCGCTCCCGTTTCGGCCCGGCGTCGATCGGGCCGGCTAGCTCGCTCAGCCGCCAGGGACTGCGCACCGTCCGCAAGGGCGCGCAGCAGTGGGGCCCCGACCACGACGAGACGAAGGGCGCCGCCGGCCCGGGCGAGTGAGGCGGTGCGTCGAGCCGGCAGGGCCGTCCTGCGTTGCCACGGGCGGCGAATTCTGCGAGGATCGCAGCAGGCTGCCGAGGAGTTCACATGCCGCTCTCCGAAGACGAACAAAGAATTCTCCGCCAGATCGAGGAGCAGTTGCAGCGCGACCCGGGCTTTGGCCGGACGATCGAGACGGTCCGGCACGGCAGTCGGCGCACGCTCGTGACGGCGACGTCGGCGACGCTCATCGGACTCCTGCTCACGATCGCCACCCTCGGCGTCAGCCCTTTGCTGTCGTTCGGGTGCTTCGTCGGCTCGCTGGCCGCAGCGGTGGTGGCCGTTCGCCACGCCGGCCTGCTGGGCGAGCGGAGCCTCGCCAGTTTCAGCGCTGCAGCCAGCGCACGGGTGCCCCGTGAGGCACCGGGCGGCAACGAGCGCAACTAGCCGTCGGGCTGGCGCCTCCTCGGCGTCGACCACTCGCTCCACGGGGCGAGTCGCAGCAGCACCCTCCGCCGGCGGCTGAGCAGCGGACGGCATCCGGCAACGATCCGCGCTGCCAATTCCTCGCTGCGGTCGAGTTCGTGCTGCGTCGGCCCGTGCGCCGAGTAGGCAACCCGTCCGGCGAGCGCGGCCAGCGCATCGAGGTCGCGTCGTCCGATGGCCACCCGGTCGCCCGCCGCGGCTGCGAACTCGAGGGGCGTGAGGCCGGCCGCGGGTCCGCCGCCGGCCCATTCGGCGAACCGCGCAGCCCGGTGCCATGCCAGCAGGGCGCGTGACCGGCCGCCGGCTGCCGCACGCCGCCGGCGGGCGAGGTGCGCGACGACGGACGGCCCGAACCACGCCCAGGCGCCCAGCGCGAGGATGAGGGCGAGCCACCACACGGGGGCACCGCTGTCGGCGCCCCCGGCCGCTGCCGAGACGGTGGTGGCCGTCGGTGTCGTGGTCGGCGTCGCGCCGGGCACGGTGGTCGTCGGCGACGCCGGCAGCGTGGTCGTCGACGGGGCGGTGGTCGACGGGCCGCCGGCCTCCTCGCCGGGATCCTGCTCGGGGCTGATGCCGAGGTAGGCGGCGGCGTCGGGGCTGCCTCGCCCCGGCGTGGGCTCGAAGGCCACCCAGCCGATGCCGCTGAACCACACCTCGGGCCATGCGTGGGCGTGACGGCCAAAGACGCGATACGAGCCGTCGGCCGCCCGGTCGCCCGGAGTGAAGCCGACGGCGACGCGCGCCGGCAACCCGAGCGTGCGAGCCATCACGGCGAACGTGCCGGCGAACTGCTGGCAGAAGCCGCGACGCGCCTCGAGGAATGCCTCGATGGCCCGCGCGCTGTTGCTGAAGTCGACGTCGGTGCTGTACTCGAACTCGGCACGGAACCACTGCTGAAGCGTGAGTGCCGCATCGAAGTCGCTGGCAGCCGATGCGGTCAGGGTGGCGGCGAGATCGGCGATGCCGGTGCCGATGTTCGAGGGGAGCGCGAGGTAGTCGGGGTCGGGTGCGGGACTCGCGGAGACCTCGCGGAGCATCTCGGGCGACAGCTCGGCCACTGTCGACACGATGTCGATGACCGTGCCCTCGGTGAGGCCGCGCCCCGGCATGATCGCGCTCTCGCTGTCGGGCGCCCAGAAGACGTCGCGCTCCGCGTCAGCGTCGACCGGGCGGTAGGCGGCGGGGATCATCGGTCCCCGTAGCGACTCGACGGTGACCCGCTGCCGCGACTCGCGAGCGCGCGTGGATCGGTCGCCGGGCGGGGACCCCTCGAACTCCTCGAGATCCTCCGCCGGCGGGTTCCACGCCGAGCCGTCGAAGGTCGGCAGCGAGAGCAGCCGCCAGTAGTGCGGGCCGTCGGACGACTCGACGGTGAACAGGAGCCTGCCGCTCGAGTCGGTGAGCGTCGAGCGGATGTCGACGAGCGGGCTCACGACCTCGGTGATGTTCGAGGTGCCGGTGCGCGTGTCGATGAGCGGGTCATCGCCGGCACCGGGAAGCCGCGGGGCCACGACTGCGCCGACCGCCGCTGCACAGAGCGCGAACGCCGCCAGTCGGGGTACTACGCGGGTGAGCGGCGTGGGACGGTTGCCGAGCCACTGCGACGCCCGGCGGCGGTCGCGGGCGCGCAGCATGCCCACCGTGAGGATCGCCGCAGCTGTCCACGCGAGCGCGAGGCCCACCCGCCACAGCGGCGTGCCGACGGCGGCCACGATGACGAACATCGCTCCATGCGGCACGACGGCCTCCGAGTGGCCGCCGGCGCGGAAGGCGAAGGTGTCGGAGAGCGCGACGATGACGACGAGCGCCAGGGCCGCTGCGACGGCGAACGGACTCGCCGAGGGAACCGGCGCCACGGCGGTGGGGAACAGCTCGATCACGGTGCGCAGGTCGGCGGCGAACGCATCGAGCGTCGACGAGTCGGGCACGAGGCCAGATGCGCTGCTGCGGTAGTACGCGATCGAGATCGACCAGAGGCCGGCGACGAGGACGGCCGGAACTGCCACCCAACCGGGCAGTCGCACCGCGCGGAGGACGAGCGCCACGGCGTGTGCCGCCAGGGCAACGAGCAGGAGCGGGCGCAGGTACTGCCAGTCGGAGAACGCCCGGCCGGCGGTGACGGCCGTGACCGCAGTGGTGGCCGCCAGCGCGACCGTGGCCCAGAGATCGATGGGCTGCAGTCGCGGCGTGCTCATGACGGCGACCCGACGAGCGACCGCCACTGGTCGGCGAACGACTCGAGCGAGCGTGCGCCGATGACCCACGACCCGTCCACGCGGACCGCGTCGCGCAGGTCGTCGCCGGCGTCGCCGCCGGGCTCGTCGCCAGCCGCGTCGCCGGCTGCGTAGACGATCACGACGGTGTCGTCAGGGGCAATGCGCATCGACTCGAGCACGGCGCGCCCGGCCTCGGGCGATGCGCATACCAGCACGATGAGGCCGAGGCCGTCGTCGGCGACGGTGAGCGATCGCGGATCGAGCCGTCCCTCGCGCGGGGATGCGGTGGCCAGGCCGCGGAGGGCATCGAGCGAGATGTCGCGGCCCGCGATGTCGATGCCGGGAGCAAGCAGGCGCGTGGCGACGCCGGCGGCGCATGCGCCGACCACGACGCTGGCCGCGACGCTGACGGCAAGCTCGAATCGACCTGCGGCGAGAGGGTCGTCGGATGCCGCAAACTCGGCATCGTCGGCTGCGAGCGCCACCGTGCAGCGCCGGAGGCGCTCGGCCTCGCGCTCGGTGACGATCAGCGTGTCGACGCGGGCCGATGCCTTCCAGTTGATGCGCCGCGTGTCGTCGCCGGGCACGTACTCGCGCTGCGAGTGGAACTCGGTGCCTGAGCGTCCAAGCGCACGCGCGGTGAGATGCTGCGCCAGCGGACCCCCGCCGCCGGGCTCGGGCATCGACACGGCGGCGTGACGCGGCACGACGACGACGTCGACTGTGCCCGGCACGTCGATGAGCCGTCTCGCGATCGCAAAGGGGTCGTGCCGCTCGGCGACGAGCGGACCGATCTCGACGATGCCCCGTCGATCAGTGGGGACGCGGTATGCGGCGGTGGCAGCGCTGGCAGGCCGAAGCGAGTCGACCTGCATCACGGCGCCCCCGTCGCCGACGGATTCCCAGAGGCGCAGCGCAGGACTGCGACGAGGGCCGCGGTTGGCGATGGAGAGCTCGAGCCGCAGCGGGTCGCCGACCGCCACGAGCGGTGGATCGACACTGCGCGACACAGCGAGCGACGGCAGCGGCAGGCGGGTGATCGCCAGCGCGGCCGCTGCGGTCGCGCCGAGCGCCGTGCCGACGACGTAGAGCTCGACGAGCCCGAAGAGTCGCCCGGCGGCGAAGGCACCGCCGGCCGCTGCGACTGCCGCCCAGCCGTGACGCGTGAGCATTCAGCGGACCGCCGGCACCGGCACCGTGGCGAGGACGTCGTCGACGATGCGAATGCCGTCGATGCCGCGTCCGGCGGCCTCGGCGCGCAGTACGAGGCGGTGGGCGAGCACCGGTGCAGCGACGGCCTTCACGTCGTCGGGCAGCACGTAGTCGCGACCGCGTGTCGCCGCCCACGACCGCGATGCCCGCGCCAACTGCAGCGTGGCGCGCGGCGAGAGCCCGAGCGTGACGCCGGGATGCCGACGCGACGCCTCGGAGATGTCGACGAGGTACGACTTCACCGCATCGGCGAGGTGGACGGTTCGCACGGCCTCGCGCATGCGGACGATGTCGGCTGCCGTGACCACGGGGCGCAGCGACGACATGGGATCGACCGCGGCCCGCGAGTCGAGGATCTCGATCTCGGCAGCCCGCGACGGATAGCCGAGGGACAGCCGCATGAGGAATCGGTCGAGTTGGCTCTCGGGAAGCCGGTAGGTGCCGTCCTGCTCGACGGGATTCTGGGTCGCTGCGACCATGAAGGGCGAGGGCAGCGCATATGTGGTGCCGTCGGCCGTGACCTGCCGCTCCTCCATCGCCTCCAGCAGCGCCGACTGCGTCTTCGGCGACGCACGGTTGATCTCGTCGGCGAGCACGATGTTGGCGAACAGCGGCCCAGGCTGGAACGAGAACGACTCGGTCGCTCGCTGGAAGACGCTCACGCCCACCAGGTCGGTGGGCAGCAGGTCGGGAGTGAACTGCACCCGCTTCCACGAGCAGTCGATCGACGTGGCGAGAGCCCTCGCAAGGCTTGTCTTGCCCACGCCGGGCACGTCCTCGATGAGCAGGTGCCCTTCGGCGAGCAGGCATGCGACGGCGAGCTCGATCGCGTCCTGCTTGCCGTGGAGTACAAGGGCGATGTTGCCGACGATGCGATCGACGTACTCGGCGAATGTGGTCGGTCGGTTGGGGGAGTCGGCCATGGGCAGAGGGTAACCGTGCGACTCTGCCCCCGCATCGGCAGGCCCCGGAACTCTGTGCACTGGGCGGCTGCGGCGCAGGACGGCGCGCTACGGTCGCTGTCATGTCCGAGTGCTTCCTGTCGATCGATGTCGGCAACTCGAAGCTCAGCGCCGCGGTCGTCGACCAGCACGGCGAGATCCTCATCCGCGACCGCGTCCCCACGCCGGCGCGCGACGTCTGGCCCACGCTCTCGCGGCTTGTCAAGCGCGTCATGGCCGCTGCCCCGTCGCGACCACAGGGATGCGGCGTCGGCGTCAGCGGGCCGATCGACGTGACCGCCGGCACGGTGTCGCCCCTGCACATGCCGTCGCTCGTCGACGTGCCGCTGCAGTCGATGGTGGAGGAGCTCACCGAGATGCCGACCGTCGTCGACCACAGCGCCAAGGCCGTGGCGCTCGGCGAGGCGTGGCGCGGCGCAGCGGTCGGCGAGTCGAACTTCGTCACGCTGGTGCTCGGCTCGGCCGTCACCGGTGGCATCGTGATCGGCGGCAAGCTGCTCGTGGGCCGGCTCGGCAACGCAGGCGCGATCGGCCACGTCATCGTCGAGGTGGGCGGCCGGCCGTGTGCGTGCGGGGCACACGGATGCCTCGAGGCGTACTGCGGCGGCATGGCACTCGAGGCCGAGACGGGCCGGCCGCCGCAGCGCGCGCCGCAGGCCATCGTCGAGCGCACCGGCATCCTCGTCGGCCGGGCGCTCGCCTCGGTGGGGGCGATCGGCGATCTTCGACTCGGCGTCATCGGCGGTGCCGTGGCCCTCGGGTTCGGCGACCCGTTCTTCACCGCCGTGCAGCAGGAAGTCGACCAGCGAGCCAAGCTCAACTTCACCTCGGGGTTCCGCGTCGTTCCGTCGCGCCTCGGCCTCGTTGCGCCGCTCGTCGGTGCCGCAGCGCTCGCTCGGCACGCGGTGGGCGCGGCGCGGTAGCGTCGGCGCGATGCGTCCTGTGTACTCCCCGGAAGCCGAGCGTTACCGCGCCGAGGTGCGCTCGTTCCTCGCCGCATCCCTGCCGTCCGACTGGCACGGCATCGGGCAGCTCGACGGCGACGAGCTGACTGCCTTCGTCGACGACTGGCGAGTCGTGCTGGCCAAGGGCGGCTACCTCGCGCCGGGCTGGCCGGTCGAGTACGGCGGCGGTGGCATGTCGGCGCTCGAGCAGGTGATCATCGCCGAGGAGTTCGCCAAGGCCGGCGTGCCGATGGGCGGGCCGAACGACGTCTTCGGCATTCAGATGCTCGGCAACACGCTGCTGCGGTGGGGTTCCGACGAGCAGAAGGCTGCCTACCTGCCGCGCATCCTGTCGGGCGACGACCGCTGGTGCCAGGGCTATAGCGAGCCGAACGCCGGCAGCGATCTCGCCAACCTCGGGCTGCGTGGCGTGCTCGACGGCGACCAGTGGGTGCTCAACGGGCAGAAGATCTGGACCTCTGCGGGCCATCTCGCCGACCACATCTTCACGCTCGTCCGCACCGATCCGGACGCTCCCCGGCACAAGGGGATCAGCTTCATGCTCGTCGACATGCGCCAACCGGGCATCGAGGTGCGCCCGATCCGGATGCTGAGCGGCGAGAGCGAGTTCAACGAGGTCTTCTACACCGACGCCGTGGTGCCGGCCGGCAACATCGTCGGCGGCCTCAACAACGGGTGGGCGGTGGCGATGACGCTTCTGGGCTACGAGCGGGGCGAGGCGGCCGCCACGAGCCCGATTCGCTTCCAGGCCGAGGTCGACCGCCTGCTCCTGCTGGCCAGGGAACGCGGCCGCGACCGCGACCCGGTGATCCGCCAGCGACTGGCCGACGCGTACGCACGCGTGCAGATCATGCGGTACAACGGTCTCAGGGTGCTCACCCAGTTCCTCGCCGGCCACGAGCCCGGGCCCGACAGTGCCATCAGCAAGCTGTACTGGAGCGAGTACCACAAGGTCGTCACCGAGCTGGCGGTCGACATCATCGGACTCGACGCGCTCGTGCCCACCGGGAGGCGGCCGTCGTCGGCATTCTCCACCGACGACGCCGGTGCCCCCAACAGCACCTGGAGCTGGGTGGGCACCTTCCTCAACGCCCGTGCCGGCACCATCTATGCCGGCTCGTCGCAGATCCAGCGCAACATCGTCGGCGAGATGGTGCTGCGCCTGCCCAAGGAGCCGCAGGCCTCCCGGTAGGCCTGCCACGGGCGATGCGCGCCGTTCGCTCTGCTGTCGCGGTGGTGGGCGCAGTCGTCGTCCGGCCGTCGCTCTGGGCCACCGCCATCCGCCAGTGGCGGCGTACGACGCCACGTGGCTGGTGGCGGCGGCGGCCGTTCCTGCCGGTGCCATCGGGCGGCTATCTGAGGTTTCGACTGGTCACCCAATACGGCACCGACGATCACCCGGTGTCTGCCGACGATGTGCTGAACTACCTCGCATGGTGCAAGCGCCACGACGGAGCCCGGTGATGCGCCGGTCCGGCCGCGGCCCATCTGCACATCCGCGCCCCGTCGGGCCAACGAGGTAGGCCCCGATGAGAGCTGCGCTCGTGCTGAATGCCACCTACGAGCCGCTCTCGGTGGTGCCCGCACGGCGCGCCGCATGCCTCGTGCTCGCCGACAAGGCCGATCTCGTCGCCGACGACGGCTCCGAGTTGCGTTCGGCCCGCCTCGTCGTGATGAGCCCGTCGGTCATCAGGCTTCGCTACCAGGTGCGGGTGCCGTATCACCGCCGCACGTCGCTGTCGCGGCGGGCGGTCTTCGCTCGTGACGACTACCGGTGCCAGTACTGCGGCGGCTTCGCCGACTCGATCGACCATGTCGTGCCGCGGTCACGCGGCGGCCAGCACACGTGGGAGAACGTCGCCGCCGCATGCCGCCCGTGCAATCTGCGCAAGCGCGACCGCACACCGGCCGAGGCGAGCATGAACCTGAGTCGACCGCCGCGAGCGCCGCGTGGCGAGGCATGGATAGCGGTCTCGGTGGCGAGGGTTCCCGATGAGTGGAAGCCCTACCTCGCCATGGCGAGTTGAGCGACGCCGGCGTCGCCTGGGCGATCACCACGGTCAGGGGGGACGCCGGTGCGTTCCACGGCTCGGATCCAGTGGCGAGGCGCTCGGCAACGATCGTGGCCGTGTCCGAGCCGACGCTCGTACTCGGCTCGGCGCAGTCCGACGCCGCCGTCGACGGGCGGGTCGCCCGGTGTCTCGGCGTCGACGTGGTCCGCCGGCGCAGCGGCGGCGGCGCCGTGCTGTTGGTGCCCGGCGAGTTCGCCTGGCTCGACCTCGTGATCCCCGCCGGCGATCCCCTCTGGAGCGACGACGTGGGCGCTGCGATGGAATGGGTCGGCCGAGCATGGCACGACGGCCTCGCCGCGCTCGGCGTGGCCGGCGTGGTGCACGGCGGCGCGATGCAGCACGGCCGGTGGTCGGCCGAGGTCTGCTTCGCCGGTCGGGGCACGGGCGAGGTGTTCGCCGCTGACGACATGTCGGCCAAGCTCGTCGGGATCTCGCAGCGGCGGACGCGGTCGTGGGCGAGGTTCCAGACGATGTGCCACGTGCGCTGGCGACCCGAGCTGGTGAGCGCGCTGGTGGCAGCACCTCGGCCGTCGCCCGGTGACCTTGCCGGCCTCGTGCGATGCGTGCCCTGCAGCGTCGACGACATCGTCGCATCGGTCGTCGCCCACCTCCCGTCCTGACCGCCGCTCGCCCTCGCTGACGGCATCCGCTGTGCTGCCGCCGTGTGGCCGGCGGGCCGCGGCGGTCGAGCCTCCGGCGTCTGGCGAGCGCCTGCCCGAGCGCCTGCCCGACCGGTTACCCGACCGGTTGCCCGCCTGGTTGCCCGGATGGTGCGTGGTGGGGCGCGGCGTGGATTCCGTGATGCCGCCGGAGGGGGCGCGTGGGGAACCGGTGGGGCATCGGTGGGGAATCAGGGGGTGGTGAGTGGTGATTCGGGGGGAAAGGTGGGGTGTGGTGGTTGACAGTGGGGAGTTGTGGGGAGATACTGGTGACATGTGGGTCACGGGTACGCCCCCGTGAACAACCCCGAGGCAGGCGCCAGCAGGAGAGGTGGTGAGGGATCGCGTGTTCTCGAACCGCTACGAACGGCAACTCGACGACAAGGGCCGCCTCGCGCTGCCGGCGAAGATCCGCTCATCCCTCGGCGAGCAGGTGTACCTGGCTCGCGGCCGGTCGCGCTGCGTCAACATCGTGCCAGTCGCCGTGTTCGAGGCAGAGGCGACGCGGATGCTCGAGCGCGTCGAGCGGGGCGAACTCGACATCAACATCCTTCGTGCGGTCGTCAGCTCGGCAACCCTCGTGTCCGTCGACAAGCAGGGCCGGGTGAGCGTCGAGGAGCATCTCCGCGACTACGCCGGCCTGACGCCGGGCTCTGCCGTCATGGTGACGGGCATGGTCAACCGCCTCGAGATCTGGCCGCGCGACCGGTACACCGACGCCGACGTCCAGCAGAGCAGCACCTACGGCGACGACACGTGACGTCGTCGCCCCACTCATTCGCCGACCACCAGCAGCACCGCAGCGAGAACAGGAGGAACGAGACCAGCCAACCAAGGAGACGACGCCAGGCCCCCACCGAGCACCGGATGGGACAGGCGTGATGTTCGAGGGAGAGTTCCGGCACCTCCCGGTGATGGGCGCAGAGATCACGGCGCTCTTCAGCACGGTGCCCCCGGGCTTCGTCCTCGACGCCACGCTCGGCGGCGGAGGTCACAGCGAGATGCTGCTCGACCGATGGCCGCACCTCTCGATACTCGGCATCGATCGGGACCGCACGGCCCTCGCTGCAGCGCAGCGGCGGCTCGAGCGGTTCGGCGATCGGGTGCGCACGTTTCACTCCCGGTTCGACGGACTCGAACACGCCATGGAAGCACTTGCGATCGACACGCTCTCCGGAGCCCTCTTCGACCTCGGGGTCAGCTCACATCAGCTCGACACGGCCGAGCGCGGCTTCTCGTACCGCCAGCCCGCACCCCTCGACATGCGCATGGACGCCGACCAGCAGTGGAGTGCGGCCGACGTCGTGAACGGGTACTCGCTCGACGAGCTCGCCAGGGTGCTGCACACCTACGGCGACGAGCGATTCGCCCGTCGCATTGCCGCCGCCATCGTCGCGGCGCGTCCCATCGAGACCACCACGGAACTCGCCGAGATCGTGGTGGGCGCCATCCCGGCGCCAGCTCGCCGCACCGGCGGACATCCTGCGAAGCGAACCTTCCAGGCCATCCGCATCGAGGTGAACGGCGAACTGGACGCCCTGCCGGGCGCGCTCGACACGGCGATCGACCGGACGTCTCCCACCGGTCGCATCGCCGTGCTCTCCTACCACTCCGGCGAGGACCGCATCGTGAAGGCGCGGTTCCGCGAGGCATCCACCGGCGGATGCCTCTGCCCGCCGGAGTTGCCGTGCGTGTGCGATGCCGTGCAGACGGTGCGCCTCGTCCGCGGCGTGCCGTCCCGCCCGTCAACTGCCGAAGTCGACGCCAATCCCAGGGCGAAGAGCGCCCGGCTGCGGGTCGCCGAGCGTGTTGCCGATGCGCCGACCCGGGGCCGCTGAGCGCCCCGCCCACCGCCCACACATCCCCACAACCCGACGAACCGAGTCACCATGGCCATCGCAGTACGAACAGAGCGAGCACGCGTCGACCAGCGCGGTCGCGGCGCCATGGCCGTGCCGGTACAGGGCGTCGGTCGCGCTGGCAGTCGCGCCGGCAGCCCGCAGGCGCGGGCTGCGCAGCGACCCACGCTCACGGTCGTTCCGCGTCGCCGGGCAGCGCGCAGCATCATCGTCCTCTGGGTGCTCGCTGCGCTGCTCATGGCCGGAGCCGCCGCGTTCCAGACGCAGTTGGCGCGACGTCAGGTGACGCTCGACATCCTCGACAGCCATATCCGCGCCGCCCACGACGACTACGACGTCCTCCGCCGCGAGCGCGCCGAACTGCGCTCGCCGGGCCGCCTCGTCGAGCAGGCGGCACTGCTCGGCATGCGGCCCGCCGAGTCGACAGAGTTCATCTCGATCGCGCCCGACGTGATCGCCGAGGTGCAGCGCTCGGGAGTGCCCGGTGGCGGCGGCTCGGCCGGGCTCGTCGATGAGTTCGCCGACTTCGCCGCAGTGAAGTCCGAGGCGGGGAGAGCGCCGTGAGCAGTCGTGGCCACACCGGTCGCCGGCCGGTGCAGGTCACCGACCGCCGCACGGGCGCTCGCCGCCACCTCAGCAGTTCGACCCGTCCGCCGGCACACCCTCCGGGCCGGCGGACGGGCCATGCTGACCGGCGAGCCTCGGCGCGGCGGGGCGTGGTCCGCCCAGCGCCGCCGGTGATCGAGTTCCGAGTCGGCGACACGCGCAAGCGGATGCGGTTCCTCGTGAATCTGTTCGCCGGAGCATGCGCAGTGGTGCTGGCGTACTGCATCTGGCTGCAGACCGGCGGCAGCGAGCCGCTGCTGCAGGACGGCCGCTCGCAGCGCGTCCGCGAGTCGGTGATCGTGGCGCAGCGCGGCACCATCTTCGCCCGCGACGGCGGCGAACTGGCGATCAGCGTGCCGTCCAGCACCGTGTACGCAGATCCGCGGATGGTGGTGGACGGGCCGAAGACGGTCGGGCTGCTCGCCGAACTGCTGGGACTCTCGGACGCCAAGCAGCAGTCGCTGCTCGACGCATTCGCGGCAGGCGACAAGAAGGCGTTCGTGTACGTCGCTCGACAGATCGACGACGGCGTCGCCGCCGCCGTGCTCTCGCTCAAGCTCAAGGGCGTGGGCGTGATCGAGGAGGAGAAGCGAATCATGCCGAGCGGCGAGGTCGGCCGCAGCGTGCTGGGCCTCACCAATGTCGACGGTGAGGGCATCGCCGGCCTCGAGAAGCAGTACGAGGAGCTCCTGCGGGGAATCGACGGCGCGCGCATGCGCGAGCGCGACCGCTCGGGCCGTTCGCTGCCAGGGGCGAGCTCGACGACCGTCGCCCCGATTCCCGGCACCGATCTGGTGCTGACCATCGACCGGTCGCTGCAGTTCCAGGTGGAGACTGCGCTGCTGACCAGGGTCGAGGAGCTGAAGGCCAAGGGCGGCACTGTGGTGATCATGGACACCGCGACCGGCGACATCTACGCAATGGCGAACGTGACGCGCAACGAGTTCGACGAGGTCGAGGTGTCGAGCGCCAATCTGGCAGCCGTCGAGGCGTTCGACCCGGGCTCTGTGGCCAAGGTGTTCAGCGTGGCGGCCGTGGTCGACACCGGAGTCGCAACCCCCGCGTCGACGGTCGAGGTACCGGGCTCGATGACGTTCAACGACGGCACGCAGTGGGAGCAGGTGATCCACGACGCCAAGCCGCACGGCCTGCAGACGATGTCGCTGCGCGAGATCGTCGTCGACTCGTCGAACATCGGCACGCTGCTGATGGCGGAGCGGGTCGGCAACACCACGCTCGGCGAGTACCTCGCCGGATTCGGATTCGGCACCCGCACGGCGATCGAGTTCCCCGACGAGAGCGCCGGCATCATCAAGGACGCAGAGGACTGGCAGGGCGCCGAGGCGGCAACGATCAGCTACGGCTACGGCTACACCGCAAGCTCGCTCCAGCTGGTTGCCGCCGTCAACACCGTGGCCAACGGCGGCGTCTACGTCGAGCCGCGCCTGCTCGCCGCCACCATCGACCCGGCTGGCACCTTTGCCGAGACCCCCGCGTCGGCCACCCGCCGCGTCGTCAGCCCCGAGAGTGCCGCAACGGTCACCGACATGCTGCGCGACGTCGTCTGCCGGGGAACGGGCCGAGATGCCCGCATCGACGAGATGTCCGTTGCCGGGAAGACCGGTACGGCATACAAGCTGCAGGGCGGGGGATACGGCGACGCGACGAACCGCATCTATCGCGCCTCATTCGTCGGGTTCTTCCCTGCGCAGGCCCCACGGGTCACCATCCTCGTCACCATCGACGAGCCAGACCCGACGTCGAACGACCGATTCGGCGGCAAGGCGGCGGCGCCGCTCTTCGCCCGGCTGGCCCGGTCGGCGATCCACGAGCTCGCGATCATGCCGGTTGCCGGCGATACCGGCTGCGATGGGCGGTGACGTCGATGCAGCGCACGCTTGGCGAGCTGCTCGCCGACGAGGCCGTCGCCGGCGAACTGTGGCGCGTCGATCTCGCTGACCACGCGCTCTCGATCACGTCGGTCACCCACGACTCGAGGTCGGTGGCGCAGGGATCGCTCTTCTGCTGCATTCCGGGGGCGACGGCAGACGGCCACGACTTCGCTGCTGCGGCCGTGGCCAACGGCGCTGTTGCGCTCCTGGTGTCGCGCCCGCTGCCACTGCCGGTTCCGCAGTTGGTCGCCACCAATCCGCGTCGCGCGATGGCGCTGCTCGCTGCGGCGTTCTGCGGACATCCCTCGCGCGGCATGCGCCTCATCGGGGTGACCGGCACGAACGGCAAGACCACCACCAGTGCCCTGATTGCCGCGGTCACCTCGCACGCCGGCATTACCACTGCGGTGATCGGCACGCTCACCGGACGCCACACCACACCGGAGGCGACCGAACTACAGCCAATGCTGGCCGAGTACAGGGATGCCGGTATCGAGTGCGTGGTGATGGAGGTGTCGTCGCACGCGCTCGCCCTGCACCGGGTGGACGGCTGCAGGTTCGAACTTGCCGTCTTCACGAATCTCGGCCGCGACCACCTCGACCTGCACGGCACCATGGAGGCCTACTTCGCGGCGAAGGCATCGCTGTTCACGTCGGGGCTCGCAGCACGCGGCCTGGCGAACTGCGACGACCCGCACGGTCGCCTCCTCGCCGACGGCGCTCCGATCGTCATGCACTGCTTCCAGTCATCTGACATGGCCAACCTCTCGGTGTCGCCGACGTCGCACGAGTACGAGTGGCGTGGCGAGCAGATCCGGGTCGGCATCGGCGGGCGATACAACGCGATGAACAGTCTTGCCGCGGCGACGTCGTCGGCAATGCTCGGCATCGGCGTGGCGCAGATCGCCGCCGGCCTTGCTGCTGCGGCGCCGGTACCCGGCAGGTTCGAGCCGATCGATGCCGGGCAGCCATTCAGCGTGATCGTCGACTACGCCCACACCCCGGACGGCCTTCGCGAGCTCCTCGAGGCTGCCCGGTCCTCTGCCGATGGAATGGTGCATGTCGTCTTTGGATGCGGCGGCGATCGCGATCGCGACAAGCGACCCGAGATGGGCGAGGCAGCCTCGCGCCTCGCAGATCATGTAGTCGTCACGAGCGACAACCCGCGGTCCGAGGATCCGCAGTCGATCATCGATGCCATCATCGCAGGGGTGCCCGACGACTACCGTCGGCGTGTCATGACCGAGCCGGACCGCCGCCGAGCTATTGCCGCAGCACTCTCTGCTGCGTCCCCGGGCGATGTCGTCGTGATCGCCGGCAAGGGCCACGAGACCACCCAGACAGTTGGGGCAGAGGTCCTCGACTTCGACGATCGACAGGTGGTTCGCAGCCTGCTGGAGGCCGGGCGATGATCGCCGTGCTGATCGCCGGCGCGGCAGCGATGGTGTTCTCCCTCGCCGGAACGCGGTACCTGATCGGCTTCTTCCGCCAGCGAGGCGTCGGCCAGCCCATCCTCGGCAAGGAGGACCGCGGCCCCGAGCATCACATGGGAAAGAAGGGAACGCCCACGATGGGAGGGCTCGCCATCGTGGTCTCGGCGGCGGCGGGCTGGCTCGTGGCGCACCTGCGGCCCGGCCTACCCTTCAGCGACCAGGCCCTCATCATGTGGGCAGGCGTCGCGGTGATGGCGTTCATGGGCTTCCTCGACGACTACATCAAGGTGCGCAAGCGGCACAACCGGGGCATCTTCTGGAAGAAGAAGGGCTTCATCACCTTCGGGCTCTCCGTGCTGCTGGCGTGGTGGCTGGTCGGCACCACGGGCGTGAGCGAGACCATTGCCTTCACCCGCGCCGACTTCCCGGGCTGGGACGTTCCCTGGCCGGTCTTCGTCCTCTTCGCGGCAGTCATCATCTGGAGCACCAGCAACGCCGTCAACGTCACCGACGGCCTCGATGGCCTCGCCGGCGGCTCGGCGATGATGGCCTTCGGGGCCTTCGCGATCATCGCCTACTGGGCCTTCCGCAACCCCGACATCTACGGCGCAGTGGTGAACCCACTCGACCTGGCGGTGCTCGCAGCGGCGTTCGGCGGTGCGTGCGCCGGCTTCCTCTGGTTCAACGCCGCGCCCGCGCGCATCTTCATGGGCGATGTCGGCGCGCTCGGCGTGGGGTCGGCGCTCGCGCTGCTGGCCCTCGGGACCAACACCCAGATGCTGCTGTTGCTGC
>JBJTRF010000072.1:0-3036 GCA_046076025.1 Ilumatobacteraceae bacterium | reverse complement strand
CCGATGGCGCCGACCGCGAGGAAGGCGAGGCCGATGGCGATGGCCGCGCCGTTGGCACTGTTCTTGCTGCGGCTGTTGCCGCCCCTGAACACCACCGTCGCGAAGTAGCCGATGCGCACCAGCACGGTGGACAGCACCATGATCGCGCCGATCGTCAGCACCACCAGGGTCATGAACGACGTGTCGCGGTTGCGGATGTGCCCCACCTCGTGCGCGATCACGCCCTCGAGCTCGCGTCGCGACAGGCGCTCCATCAACCCGGTCGTCACCGCCACTGCCGCCTTCTCGGGCTTCAGCCCCGTGGCGAACGCATTCGGCGCCGGATCGTGCACCACGTACACGGCGGGCATCGGCACGCCGGCGGCGATGGCCACGCCCTCCACGATGTTCCGCAACTGCAGGTACTCGGGGCCCGTCGCCGGCTGGGCATGGGTGATGGCCAGCGCCGCCCGCGCCGACGAGAAGTAGGCAATGGCCAGGTATGCGCCAACGATCACGCCGGTGACCACGAGCGTGGTGGGGTTGGCATAGAACTCGGACTCGCACGAGTAGGCGGCAGCACCGCACGGCACTTCGCGGAGATGCGCGCCGAACAGCGCGGCAACGACGTTGACGAAGGCCCACAGGATGAGGAACGTCACTGCCATGAGCACCATCGACCGGCGGTGGTTCGACCGGATCTGCTCGAAGAAGTTCGGAGGTTCGAAGGAGGTCATCTGCGCGGCGGCCCTTTCCACTCCCCGGTTCTAGTTCCTCGGCGGCGCCGGGCGGAGCCTCACCCCGCATCCATCGGATCTCGGTGTACCCAACGCGTGAGATCGGCCGCACGGCCCGTCATCCCGTCGAGGGTGGCTGATCAGGCAACGGCGCTGACGAATCCGACGGTGGTCGACTGCCGACACTGTCCGCAATGGCCGCGACATCGTCGTCCGACCAGTGGCGGAACCTCCTTGCAGTCGGCCTGATCGCAGGCGACACCTCGGCTCGCGCCATTGCGTAGCTTGCCCGCGTCGCCATTGCCGACGCCGAGCGGGTACTCAGCCGCGCCGCTGACGAGGGCGTCATCGTCGATGGCACTGTGCCGCTGCGACTCGTCGACGACCTCGTCGGCGCGCTCGCTCCAGATGCCGCAGCTGAGGTGCATGCGCGAGTGGCCCGGCACCTCATCACCCAGGGCTCGTCGCGCCTCGTCGACGCGCTGAGCCACGCACGCGCCGCGGGCGGTGACGAGGTGGTCGAGGAGATCGCCGACATCGCCGACCATGCCGGGAGGATGAGCCTGTCGATCGGCGACTATGCGTCGGCAGACTCGCTGCTCGAGCTCGCCGACGAGGCCGGCTCGGACGATTCGCTCGTCGTGCGCGCCGAGCGCCTCGGGCAGCGGGGTCGCGCGCTCGAGGGCCTCGGCTTGGTCAACGAGGCCCGCGAGGTGCTGGCGCGCATTCGACCTCGCCGACAGGGCTGGCGCTGCAGATCTTGCCGCCGACCTCGCCGTCGCCTAGGCGTTCCCTGCCGACTGGTACGCCAGCGATGTCCGCGCCACGGCGCTGCTGCAGCGAGCCGTCGAGCTGCAGCCGACCGCTGAACGCGTGGCCCGCATCCACGCAGCGCGGGCAGTGGTCGACATGCGCATCCCCATCCCGACTGGGCATGACCACCAGCTCGCCTGGATCACCCGTGCCAGCGTCGCCCAGCCCGCCGCCGACACGGCCCAGGGTGACTCACAGCAGTTCGACGCCGATACCCGGCTGCTCGCCCTGCTGTCGTGGCGCACCACCCATCGGGCACCCCGCCATCGCGAACAGCGCCGCGAGATCTCTACCGAGGCCCTCGACCTCACGCAGCGACTGCGGATCCCGGGCAGACAGGTCGACTCGGCCGCGATGCTGGCCGTCGACTCGCTCGAGTCGGGCGATCGCGCCCAGTTCGACTGCGCCCTCAGCGTGCTGCGCTGGGTGGCCGAGCGCGACGGCAACCGACGACTGCACTGGCACACGTTCACCGTGGCCGCCGGCATCTCGTTCATGGACGGCGACGTCGAGTCGGCCGAGCGCTACCGAGTGCTGGCCCGAGAGGCTGGCATGGCAGTGGGCTCGCCCGGGTGGTTCGGGGCCGATCTCATGCTGGTGGCGCAGTCGCTGCTCGCCTCCGGCGACCTCGAGCAAATCCGCGCCGCAGTGCCAACGGGCGACTCGTTCGAATGGGAGAACCCGATCGGCCGTGCCGTCGTCGCGCACTTCAAGGCGATGCTGGGCGAACGCGAGATCGCCGAGCGGCACGTGCGCGTCGCCATGCGGCAGGTCGACGAGGAGGCCAGCATGCTGCTGCTGTGCGCTCTCCTAGCCGACGCAGCGTTCGCACTCGGCCTGATCGACGTGATGGACGACCTCACCGACATCCTGCAGCCGTACTCGCATCACGTTGCCGTCGACAGCAACGCGTGGTGGTGCGAGGGACCCGTCAGCCTCACGCTGGCGACGCTCGCCCACGGATGCGGCGACGACGATGCAGCGGCGGTGCACCTCGCTGCAGCGGCATCGACGGCGCGGTCGATCGGCGACGCAAGGTCGCTGGCAAGGATCGCCGGCCTCAGCAGGCAGATCGCCCCTTCGTACTCGGGCGCTGCTGCCAACCCTCGCTCGCAGTTCACTGACCGAGAGCTGCAGGTGCTGCGCATGATCATCGACGGCCGCAGCAATCCCGAGAATGCCAGGGCGCTGTCGTACAGCCCGTCGACCATCCGCAACGACGCATCGGCCGTCTACCGAAAGCTCGGCGTCAAGACCCGCGCCGAGGCCGCCGCCCGAGCCATCGCCCTCGGCCTCGTGTAGCCAGCCGGCGAGGCCGGCCACTTCGAGGGCGTCAGCTGCCGCGCACCACGCCGTCGGCGACGGCGGCTGCTGACACGGCAGGGGCCACCCGCGACACGATCGTGCGGTCGAAGACCGACGGCACCACGAAGTCGGGGCGCAGTTGGTCGTCACTCACCGACTCGGCGATTGCCACCGCGGCGGCGAGCTTCATGTTCTCGGTGAT
>JBJTRF010000071.1:0-7186 GCA_046076025.1 Ilumatobacteraceae bacterium | reverse complement strand
AGCGCAAGAGCTTCCGCGAAGTCGGCGAGAACCTCGGCGTCACCGCCGAGGCAGCACGTCGTCTCGTCAGCAGGGCCGTTGCCGGCCTGCGCGAGGACGCCGTGCGCATCCTCGCCGTCTGACGGCACGCCAGCCGGCCCATGCCGGCCAGCACACAGCACTGCGAAGGGCCGCCCGTCACGGGCGGCCCTTCTGCGTGATCGGCTCGCGTCGGCGGACCCACCCGCACCGGAGCCCGGAGAATCGCCGAAGGGCGGCCGTTAGGATTCCCGACGTGGCAAAGGCCTGGACTCCGAGCAGCTGGACCTCGTTCCCGGTGCTGCAGCAGCCCGAGTGGCCCGACCAGGGCGATCTCGAGCGGGCGCTCAAGCAGGTCGCCTCGTTCCCGCCGCTCGTCTTCGCCGGCGAGGCGCGGTCGCTGCAGTCGTCGCTCGCCCAGGTCGCTGCGGGCAACGCCTTCCTCCTGCAGGCCGGCGACTGCGCCGAGAGCTTCGAGGAGTTCTCGGCGAACAACATCCGCGAGAAGCTGCGCGTCATCCTGCAGATGGCGGTCGTGCTCACCTACTCGCTCGGTGTCCCGGTGGTGAAGGTCGGGCGGATCGCCGGGCAGTTCGCCAAGCCGCGCAGCAGCAATGTCGAGCGCGTCGGCGATGTCGACCTTCCCAGCTTCCGCGGCCACATCGTCAATGGCGATGCTCCCTCGGCAGCGGCCAGGATTCCCGACCCCGAGCGACTCGTCCAGGCGTATCACCAGTCGGCCGCGACACTGAACCTGCTGCGGGCGTTCACCAAGGGCGGGTTCGCCGACCTGAGCCGCGTGCACGCCTGGACCCAGGAGTTCGTCGCCAGCAGCCCCGAGGGACAGCGCTACGAGCAGCTCGCCAGCGAGATCGACCGGGCACTGCGCTTCATGCGCGCGTGCGGCGTCGACACCGAGGTCACCCACGACCTGCACTCCACTGACGTCTACACCAGCCACGAGGCGCTGCTGCTCGGCTACGAGGAGGCCCTCACCCGGCAGGACTCGCTCACCGGCGGCTGGTACGACTGCTCGGCGCACATGCTCTGGATCGGCGAGCGCACGCGGCAGCTCGACGGCGCGCACATCGAGTTCCTGCGCGGCGTCGGCAACCCGATCGGCTGCAAGGTCGGTGCCTCCACCGACGCCGCATTCGTGCTCGAGCTCTGCGAGCGCCTCAACCCGGCACGCATCCCCGGCCGACTCACGCTCATCAGCCGCATGGGCGCCGACAAGGTCGAGACCGGCCTGCGCCCGCTGCTGCGCGCCGTTCGCGACGCCGGCCACCCTGTCGTGTGGGCATGCGACCCGATGCACGGCAACACCATCACCAGCGCCGGCGGCCGCAAGACGCGCACTTTCGAATCGATCTGTGCCGAGATCGACGGCTTCGTGCGCGCCCACCAGGCCGAGGGCACGTGGCCCGGCGGCATCCACGTCGAGCTCACCGGCGAGAACGTCACCGAGTGCACCGGCGGCACCGACAACATCTCCGAAGTGCAGCTCGACGAGGCCTACCAGACCGTGTGCGATCCGCGGCTGAACGGCCGCCAGAGCCTCGACCTCGCCTTCCACGTCGCCGAACTGCTCCGCACCGCGGGCTTCGCCTGAGGCCGGTGCTCGAGTGCAGGGACACCAGCGCGAGCGAGTCGCCGACGCACTCTCGCTGACCAGGCGCTGGCAGGTCGACACCGTCGCCGCGGCGGTCGTGCTGCCCGGCGGCAGCACCGTGGCGCTCGGCCCCACCTCCCGCACATTTCGCCTCGCATCGATCTCCAAGATGCTCGTCGGCTGGGCGGCGCTCATCGCCTCCGAGGAGGGCACCATCGATCTCGATGCGCCGCTCGGCGAGGTCGGCGGCATCGACCTCGCCGGCGCCTCGTGCCGCCATCTTCTGGCCCACGCAAGCGGCCTCGCCTTCGACACCGCCGACCGCCTCGCCGCGCCCGGCACACGACGCATCTACAGCAACACGGGCATCGAACTGCTGGCAGCGCACCTTGCAGGTGCCGCAGCAATGCCGTTCGGCGACTACCTCGCCGAGGCCGTGCTCGAGCCGCTCGGGTTGTCGAGCACCGAACTTCGCGGCTCACCGGCAAAGGACATCGCCGGCACCGTCGACGACCTGGTCCGGTTCGTCGCCGAACTGCAGCAGCCCAGGCTCGTGTCGGCCGACAGCGCGCTCGACTTCCGGTCGGTGCAGTTCGCCGGACTGCCGGGCGTGCTGCCCGGCATCGGCCGGTTCGACGACTGCACGTGGGGACTCGGTGCCGAGGTGCGCGGCACCAAGCAGCCGCACTGGACGGGCACGCGCAACAGTCCGTCCACGTACGGGCACTTCGGAGGCGCCGGTACCCTCCTGTGGGTGGATCCTGCGGCTGCGACGGCGTGCATTGCACTCACCGACCGGCCGTTCGATGAGTGGGCCAGCGAGGCACTCGTGCTGTGGCCGGCGCTGGCCGACGCAGTGCTCAGTGCCGTCGACACGGCACCGGCGACAGCGACAACGACACCGACCGTCCCATCATCGTGGTCCCCCGACGGCAGCGGTGCACCATCGCCGGATGCCGACGCACCCGAGCCGCTCCGCCGCGCCGCCGATGCCGCGATCCGGCCGGTGACCGCATGACCTCGCTGTCGCCCGGCGACCGGGTGCGCTACGAGGCCATCGGCGATGATGGCTTCCCCATCGTGCGCTACGGCTTCGTCGGCGGCGTGGCCGGCAGCGACGGCCCCGTGGTCGTGATGCTCGACGGCGAACTCGGCGGCGATGTCGTCAATCTCAACGAGCTCCGCCCCGTCGCTGTCACCACCATCGAACTCGCCCTCAGCGGCATCGACCTCGTCGACAATCCCGACTACCGGTGCGGGCTGCTCGAGCTGTGGTGTGCCGAGGCCGACACCGCCGGGCTCGACATCGATGCCGTCATGCCCGTCCACGGCGAGTGCGACTGCAGCGGCACGGCGTGGGTGCTCGCCGAGCTGCATGCCGGCGAGTGGTGCTATGCGCTGCGGGCAATCCGCTGCCCAGACGAGCCCGACGTCGTGCGGGTGCGAGCCGACCTGCTCGCACCGCCGTCGTGGTAGCCGATCGCGTCGCAGCGCCTGCGAACCCGCCCGGATGGCATGCCATCCTCCTGGCGACTGCGACGATCGGCGTGTCGAACAGCGTGGTGTTCGCATTGCTGGGCAACCTGCAGGACGAGTACGGCTTCAGCGACCTCGGGCTCGGGCTCATCGCCGGCGCCGGCTTCGTGGTCGGCCTTGTCGGCCAGATCGTGTTCGCCCCATTCGCCGACAAGGGCCACTCGAAGTTGCTACTCGTGCTCGGCCTTGTCGCCGCCGTGGCCGGCAGCGTGTCGTTCGCGCTGTCGTCGTCGCTGGTCGCGCTGATCATGTCGCGCTGCCTCACCGGTGCATCGTCATCGCTCTACCTGCCGTCGGTGCGCGCCATCGTGATCTCGATCGATCGCGACAACATGGCCCGGCGCCTCGGCGTGCTCGGTGCCGCCGAACTCGGCGGCTTCGTCATCGGGCCGATGCTCGGCGGCCTGCTCGTCGGCCCGTTCGGCCTTCGGGTGCCCTTCCTCGTGAACGGCGCTGCCGCGCTGATCGGCCTCGCGCTGCTGATCCCGCGCAAGTTGCCCGAGCCGCCGCGCACCGACCGCCACCAACTCGGCTTCGACCTGCTGCGGCTCCCCCAGGTTCGCACCGGCGTACTGCTCAGCATGGCCGCCTTCGCCCCTGTGGGCTTCTACGACGCGATCCTCGACCGCTTCCTCACCGACCTCGGCGCCACCGAGCTGATCGTCGGGCTGTCGTTCCTGCTGTTCGGCCTGCCGTTCGCGCTGCTCGCCCCCACCGGCGGCCGCCTCGTCGATCGCATCGGCCCCGTGCGCGCCAGCGTCATCGCCATGGCACTCGTGACACCGCTCGTGCTCAGCTACGGCTTCATCGCCGTGCCGATCGTGATCGCCGTGCTGAGCGGCGTCGAGGGGTGCATCCAGGCGCTCGGCGTGCCCGCCGTGCAGTCTGCGGTCGCACGGGCGGCACCCGAGGGACGCGCCGCCGCGGCGCAGGGTCTCGCCGGGGCCGGCAACCTGGCCATGGGTGCCGTCACCGCGTTCTCGGCGGGGCCGATCTACGGCAAACTCGGCCCCGGCAGGATGTTCGGAATCGCCGCCTCGGTGGGTGCCGTGCTGACGGTGCTGGCCGTCATCCAGCGCCGTTCGTGGACCGCGCCGGGCTGACCGCCGCTGCTCGCTCCGTCACGCGTTCGATGCGACCGCAGCGCCGCACCGCACTCGCCAGTCGCGCGTCAGCTGAGTCGCTCGATCACCATGGCGAGGCCCTGGCCGCCGCCCACGCACATGCTCTCGAGGCCCCACGTCTTGTCCTCCCACTGGAGGCCGTTGATCAGCGTCGCCATGATGCGGGCGCCCGTCATCCCGAATGGGTGGCCCAGCGCGATCGCGCCTCCGTGTCCGTTGCGCTGGCGGTCGATGTCGAGCCCGAGGTGCTTCGCCGACGGCACGACCTGGGCGGCGAAGGCCTCATTGATCTCGACAAGGTCGATCTGGTCGATGGTGCGACCGGCGCGGCGAAGCGCCTGACGGCATGCCTCGATGGGGCCGAGGCCCATGATCTCGGGGCTCAGCGCGCTGACGCCCGAGCTCACCACGCGTGCCAGCGGCGTGACGCCCAGCTGCTTGGCCTTGGCGTCGCTCATCACCAGCACCGCTGCCGCGCCGTCGTTCAGCGGGCACGCGTTGCCCGCCGTGACGCTGCCGTCGGGGCGGAACACCGGCTTCAGCTGGCTCACGGCCTCGTACGTGGTGCCGGGACGAGGCCCGTCGTCGGTGGCGACAACGGTGCCGTCGGGCAGCGTGACGGGCGCGATCTCGCGGGCGAAGAACCCGTTCTCGATGTGCTCGCACGCCAGGTTCTGACTGCGCACCCCGAAGCGGTCCATCTCCTCGCGCGTCACGCCCTCCTGCTCCACCACGTTCTCGGCCGTCTGGCCCATCGCGATGTACATGTCGGGAAGTCCCTGCGGCGGCGTCCAAGCTGGCTGGCCGCCCTGGGCGCGCAGCTTGGTGCGCTCGCCCGGCTCCTTGAACCGCGGGTTCGGCGCGGTGTCGCTGGCCCCGCTCGCGTACCGGCTGACGGTCTCGACGCCGCCGGCGATGAAGATGTCGCCCTCGCCCGACTTGATGGCATGCGCCGCCATGCGGATCGTCTGCAGGCTGCTCGAGCAGTAGCGGTTGACCGTCACGCCCGGCACGTCGCCGAGGCCGGCCAGCGCCGACACGACGCGGGCGATGTTGAAGCCGCCCTCGCCTGCCGGCTGGCCGATGCCCCACAGGACGTCCTCGACGTCTGCACCGCCCACCTGCGGCACCTTGGCCATCAGGGCGGCGACAATCTGGGCACTGAGGTCGTCGGGGCGCATGCTGACGAGCGATCCCTTGTTGGCGCGGCCGATGGGGCTGCGCGCAGTGGCGACGATGACTGCTTCGGGCATCACGGACTCCTCGTTGCTGGGGGATCGCTCGATCCCGGGTGGATCGTAACGAGGCACGCCGGCAGCGGAAGACTCAGAGCGGCCTCCGACGCGATGGTCGCGAGCGGCCGTTGGTACTGTCGTTCCCATGACGCCTGCGAATGTCGAACTCGGCAGCTTCCACCTGTCGGACCCCGAGTTCTGGAGAGGTCCCCGCGAGATCCGCGAGGGCGCCTTCAAGGCGCTCCGCGACCAGCAGCCGATGAGCTTCTGGGACGAGTGGGAGTTCGAGAACAGCCCGTTCCCGAAGGGTCCCGGCTACTGGGCCCTCACCCGTCACGACGACATCTGGCACGTCAGCCGCAACCCGCAGGTGTTCTGCAGCGGCAGGGGCACCAACATCGGCGACCTGCCCCCTGAGATCACCGAGTTCTTCGGCTCGATGATCAACATGGACGACCCCCGGCACTTCCGCCTGCGGTCCATCGTCTCGAAGGGCTTCACGCCGAAGGAGATCACCCGGGTCGAGGAGTACGTGAAGACCAAGGCGGCGGCCGTTGTCGACCGGCTCATCGAGCGCTTCCCCGACCGGCAGTGCGACTTCGTCCAGGAGGTCGCGGCACCGATGCCGCTGCAGATCATCTGCGAGATGATGGGCATCCCCGCCGCCGACGAGGCGCAGATCCTCCACTGGACCAACGTCATCCTCGGCGCCGGCGACCCCGAGTACACCGCCAGCTTCGACGACCTGTTCGCCGCCGGCATGGGCCTGTTCCAGTACGCGCAGGCGCTCGGCGAGGACCGCCTCGCACATCCCGGCGACGACCTCACCAGCGTGATGATGCACGGCGACGTCGACGGCGACCGGATGACCGCCCAGGAGTTCGGCTCGTTCTTCATCCTCCTCGTGGTGGCGGGCAACGAGACCACGCGCACGGCGATCAGCCACGGCATGCACCTGCTCACCCAGCATCCCGACCAGCGCCGCCTGTGGTGGGACAACTGGGACGCGCACACCAAGACGGCCGTCGACGAGATCGTCCGCTACGCCACGCCGGTGGTTCACTTCCGCCGCACTGCGCTCGAGGACACCGTCGTCGGCGGGCAGAAGATCGAGGCTGGCCAGAAGTTGGTGATGTGGTACTGCTCGGGCAACCGCGACGAGCGCGTCTACGCCGACCCGTTCAGGTTCGAGGTCACCCGCTCGATGCAGCCGCCGCAGGTGGGCTTCGGGGCCGGGGGCCCCCACTTCTGCCTTGGCGCAAACCTCGCCCGGCGCGAGATCGCCGTGATGTTCGACGAGATCCGCCGTCGCCTGCCGACGCTCGAGATCGTCGGCGAGCCCGACTACCTGCAGAGCGCGTTCATCAACGGCATCAAGCGCATGCAGTGCGCATGGTGACCTGCGCCTGATCCGCTGCTACGCAGCGCGAACAGGCCGGCAGGTTGGAACGGGCGCGCTCAGTACGTGCGGCCGTCGCGCGGCAGGTGCTCGACGTCGCTGAGGCGCATCAGCGAGAACGTGTGCCCATCGCCCAGTTCGACGCTCTGCAACCTGGTGATCGAGGCGTGGTGGGTGACGAAGCGGTCCCATTCCCACGGCACCGGGTCGAGTCCCAGCAGCTGGCACAGCAACACGCCGTTGGTACCGGCATGCGCAGTGA
>JBJTRF010000070.1:0-6580 GCA_046076025.1 Ilumatobacteraceae bacterium | reverse complement strand
ATCGCCAACGCGCTCAGCACCGCCCGCCTCGACTGACGCTGGCCGACGCCGAGGTTCGGTGATCGCGGCTCGGCACGCCGCCCTAGCATCGGCTCCATGTCACCTGCCGTCGCCGTCGCCACTCCCTCCTCCGACGAGCTTGCGCCGGTGGTGGCGCTGCGACGTCAGCTGCATGCACATCCCGAACTGTCGGGCCACGAGCACCAGACCGCCGCACGAGTCGTCGAGTTCCTCGCGCCGCTGCATCCCGACCGCGTCATCACCGGCCTCGGCGGCACCGGCATCGTCGCCACCTTCGACAGTGGCGTGCCCGGCCCGTCGCTGCTGTTCCGCAGCGAGCTCGATGCGCTGCCGATTGTCGAGCTTGGCGTCGACGAGCACGGCTCAACATGCCAGGGCGTCTCGCACAAGTGCGGGCACGACGGCCACACCGCCATCCTCTGCGGGCTCGCCCAGCGGCTCGCGGCACGGCGCCCCGCCACCGGCATGGTGCACCTGCTGTTCCAGCCGGCCGAGGAAGACGGCACCGGCGCCGCCTCGGTGCTCGCCGACCCGGCGTTCGACGCAATCAGGCCCGACCGCGGCTTTGCCATCCACAACATGCCCGGATTCCCGATGCACGCCTTCGTGATCAAGACCGGCTCGATCACCGCCACGGTGCGCAGCATCGTGGTCCGCTTCGCCGGCCGCACGGCACATGCGAGTGAGCCCGAGAAGGGCGAGAACCCCTCGCTCGCCATCTCCGACTTCCTGCGCGGCTGCGACGCCATCAACGTCAACGACGTCAGCGATCCCGACTTCTGCCTCATTACGCCCGTGCACGTGTCGATCGGCTCGCCCGCCTACGGCGTCTCGGCGGGCGACGGCGAGGTGCACCTCACCATCCGCACCGTCGCCAACGATGGCCTCGCCAGCCTGCAGCAGCGCATCGAGGCGCTCGCTGCCTCGCTCGCCGACCGCGACCGCCTGCGACTGTCGGTAGAGACCGTCGAGGATTTCTTCGCCAACATGAACGACGCCGGCACCACCGAGATCGCCCGGCGTGCCGCGGCAGCCTGCGGGTTCGACATCATCAGCCCCGAGCTCGGCCTGCGCGGCGGCGAGGACTTCGGCCTGTTCTCCGAGCGCTTCCCGTGCTGCATGGTGCTGCTCGGCAGCGGCGAGGACTACCACCCGATCCACAATCCGCACTACGACTTCCGCGACGAGCTGATCGCCACGGGCGTGCGCTTCTTCGACACCATCGTCCGCGACCAGCTCGGCTGAGCCCGGGCCCACTCCCCCGGCCACAACCCACCCGGCGCACAGCGCACGCCCGACGGGCACCGCCGCACGCTGCGCCGGTACATTCTCGCGACGTGGAGCCCCGCCGCACGCCGCGAAAGGACGGTGCGCTGATCCCGTGGCTGCGCGCGCTTGGCGGCCTTGCCGCCGTGCTGGCGCTCTGCACGCCGATCGCGCTCGCCCTGCGGCCCGACGGCGAGCGTGCGTCCACGGCCCCGGCCCCAACCGGCGACGCAACCGCCACGCCCGCCTCGCTCGACGCGTCGACAGTGCCCGTCGCATCCACCACTGCAGCCGCGACTACCACCACGTCGATGCCGCCGGCTCCCGACGACGGCAAGCGCAGCGACGAGCGCCGCCTCGAGCCCCAGCAGGTGGTGCGCAACGACGACCTGCAGCCCAAGAGCATCGTGGCTTCCGGCACCGGCCTGTTCGTGGCGCAGAACATGATGTACCGGCACAACGTGATGGTCTTCGACCGCAACGGGGCCATCGTGGCGCGCATCGACGACACGGTCGACCTTGCCGCCTTTGGCATCGCCGACGGCGTCGTCGCCCAGGGCTCGCCCGTCGAAGCTGCCTTCACCCCCGACGGCCGGTACGTCTACGTCTCCAACTACAAGATGTACGGCACGGGTTTCAATCCCGTTGCCAGCGACGACTGCAACGAGGGCGACTGGGACGACAGCTTCGTCTACAAGATCAGCACGAGCACGTTTGAGATAGAGCGGGTGATCCCCACCGGATCGGTGCCGAAGTTCATGGCGATCTCGCCCGACGGCACGCGTCTGCTCGTGTCGAACTGGTGCGGATTCGATGTCACCATCGTCGACCTCACCACCGACACGCCGATCACGAGGGTGAAGGTGGGCCGCCATCCGCGGGGCATCGCCATCAGCAGCGACTCGCGCACCGCCTACTTGTCGGTGATGGGCGAGGCGCGCATCCTGCGCCTCGACCTACGCAGCAAATCGTTCCCCGGCGAGGTGGGCGATGCCGGCGGCACGCCGCGGCACCTGCTGCTGTCGCCTGACGACCGCTACCTGTACGTCTCGAACCACCGCCAGAACGTGGTGCGCAAGATCGACCTGCAGCAGAACCGCGAGGTGGGGATCGCCGGCACCGGCACCGAGACGCGCTCGATGGCACTCGCCGAGGACGGCGCCAGCCTCTACGTCGTCAACTACCGCGACGGCACCGTCAGCAAGGTGCGCACGTCCGACATGGAGATCCTGCAGACCCTCAGCACCGGCGTGCACCCGGTAGGCATCACCTACGACCCCGTCACGCGACAGGTGTGGGTGGCCAACTACGCCGGCAGCCTCAGCGTGTTCGTCGACCGCTGACGCGCATCACTCCGACCGCCGGCCGTCGTACGGTGCCGACGGCCGACCGCCCTCAGCGCCACTCGAGCTCGGCGGCATGCCCGGTTGAGGGAGCGTGCATCGCTCGAACCATAATGCCGGTTATGGAACAACCGTCACTATGCTCTGTTGAGGAGGACGGTTATGGCGCACGAGGAGGAACACCGCTGGGAGGGGGGCTTGGGGGTTCGGACCCGCCATGAGCGCCGCCCCTGCGCGTACCGAGCCTACGTCCCCGATGTGTTGGCGGGCCGGGAGTTGTTGCTGCCGGCGGACCTCGTCGCCGACCTCGCCGACGCGGAACGGGCCGTCGCCGCACTGCAGGACCGGAACCTCGGGTTGGCGAGCATCGAGGCCGTCGCCCGGCTCCTGCTGCGGGCCGAGTCCGTGGGCTCCTCCTACATTGAGGGGTTGCAGATCAACGCCCGTCGACTCGCCAAGGAGGCGTTCGCCCAGCAGGCCGGACTGCCGACCAACGACGACACCGCCCGGGCGGTCCTCGGCAACATTGCGACCATGGGTGGTGCGCTCGAACTGGCTGACAAAGCCCGTGCGGTGACCGTCGACGATCTGTGTCGGCTGCATCGGTCGCTGCTCGCGGGTACCCGCGACGCGCACGTCGGCGGTGTCGTCCGGGACGAGCAGAACTGGGTCGGCGGCGTCAACCCATGTGTCGCCGAGTTCGTCCCTCCGCCACCCCGCTATGTCGGCGGCCTGCTCGAGGACCTCTGCGAGTACCTGTCCTCTGATGCGCATGCCCCGCTCGTGCAGGCCGCGGCCGCCCACGCCCAGTTCGAGACGATCCACCCGTTCGCCGACGGCAACGGCCGGGTCGGCCGAGCGCTGATCCACTTCGTGCTGCGCCGCCGGGGCCTGGCCCCGCACTTCGTCCCGCCGGTCAGCCTCATTCTCGCCACGAACGCCGACGCCTACATCGACGGTCTCGTCGCGTACCGTCACCTCGGCCCAGCGAACGCGCCGGAGGGGTCGCAGGCTGCGGCCCGATGGATCGCCCGGTTCACCGGCGACCTGCTGCGGGCCTGCGACGCCGCTGCGGGGTTCGCCGACACCTTGGCTGAACTCGAGCGGCAGTGGCGGAGCCAGGTCGGCCGGATCCGGGCCAACTCCGCCGTCGACGTGCTCCTCGCCGCACTGCCCGGGATTCCGGTCCTTACCGTCGAGACCGCGGCGACCGCTATCGGCAGGTCCGTGGCGCGCACCAACGACGCCGTCGCAGTGCTCCTCGCCGCGAAGGTTCTGACTCAGGGCACGGTCGGCCGCCGGAACCGGGTCTTCGAGGCATCCGGTCTTCTCGACGCGATCACCGGCCTCGAACGACGCCTCGCGTCCCCCGTCGGGGACACGGCGATCGCAGCACCCTCGCGCGCCGTCCCGGCTCGCCGCGGCGCATCACCGGACTGAACTCGAGATGGCCAAGCAGGCAGGCACGTAGAACGAAACGGCATGTGACCGACCGCCAACCCGAAGGATTCATGCACCATCCAACCGGGATTGCTGCCGCGCTCAGCTTCGCTCGAGCAGGTCGTCGGGGTTCTCGGCGACGTACTCGAGCACGTCGATCTCCACATCCGACGCATAGCCCACCGGCAGGCGCACCGTGCCGGCCGTCGTGCCGAACAGCACCTGCCAGCCGTGGTAGCCGAAGTAGGCGCGCTCGTCGGCCATCAGGTTCTGCGCATACGCGGTGACGGCACCCACATAGCCGCTGTTCGGGTTGTAGCCGTACAGCGCCGCTTGCATGTCGGCCGGGCCGCCGCGCATCACCAGGTAGGTCGCTGCGCCGAGAATGGCGTCGCGCGCCACCAGCGGGTCGCCGTCGCAGCACTCGGCCCAGGTGGTGGGCAGGAACTGCATCGGGCCCACGGCGCCGGCCGACGACACGCCGCTGATGCGCCCCATGCGCGTCTCCTGGAAGTGGATGGCGGCGAGGTACTCCCACGGCACCCCTGTGGCCGCCTCAGCCTCGCGGTAGTAGCCGACCAGTTCGGCGGCCGGCAGCGGCGCCACGATGGTCCATGCCGGCAGCACCGACGGCGGCTCGCTGGGCTCTCGTCCCGCCGAGTGCTCCTCCCACGCTCGTCGCGCATCGAGATGGAACTGCAGCGGCACCAACGCCACCGGATCGACGAGCGACAGGATCTCGTCGTCCCACTCGGGGTTGCGGTTCACCGCCCGATACGCCAGTTGCTGCCGACGCCCTAGCGCGTCGAGTTCCTCCGGCGTCGCGCCTGGATCGCGGATGCCCGCCTCGACGGCCGACAGTTCGGCAGCCACTCCCGCGGCCGAGTCGAGGCTTGGCGGCACCGAGGTGGTGGGCGAGGCCGGCACGGTGGTTGCTGCCAGCGACGAGGCCGTCGTGCTCGATGCAGCATCAGGCAGCGTCACGCTGTCGGCCGAACTCGTGCAGGCAGCACCCAGCAGTGCGGCACCGAGCAGCATCGGACCGCGCAGCGCCGAGCGACGCCGCGCCGCGCTGCGAGCTGCAGCACCGCGCCGGCCATCAGCCATCGGCGCCATCGACCTGTTCATGCACAGAGTGTCGCGCACGGTCGATCAGCGCGGCCGCCGCCTGCGCTCAGGCGATGAACGACGCGCAGCTTGGCCCGCTGGTGTCGAACGTGAAGCCGCTGCGCACCAGTGACGTCACGCAGAACTCCACCGTGCGGCCGGTGATGGCCGTGTAGGTGGGCGACGTCAGCGTGACCGTGCCGCGCGAGCTGGTGAGTCCGGTGCGCGAGGCCGAGCCGGTGATACCCGACACCGTCCACACGCCCGTCACCGACACCGACGCCACGATGGCACCGCTGGCATTCACCACGGTGACGGTCACCGAGCCGCTGATGCCGCTCTTGCTGACGCGCTTGGTGATCGCCAGCGAGCCGACCTTCACTGTCGAGAGGGCCGTGACTGTCAGCGTCAGCGCAGCCGATGCGGTGCGCCCGCCTGCATCGGACACGCTCACCGTGATCGGGAACGTTCCCCCAGCCGTCGGCGTACCCGAGATCGTGCCACTCGTCGAGAGCGCAAGTCCGCCGGGAAGCGAACCACCGGTGAGTGCCCACGTCTTCGTTCCCGACCCGCCCGTCGAGACGAGCACCGTCGAATACGCCGTGCCCTGCGTCGCCGCGGGCAGGGTTGCGGTCGAGACAGCGAGCGGCGCCACGACCACGATCGTGAGCGAGCGCGTCGCAGAACGAGTCGGCGTGCCGTTGTCGACAGCGGTCACCGACACTACGGCCGTGCCGGCAGCGGCAGGAGTGCCACTGACGACCCCGGTTCCTGCATCGATCCCGAGGCCGACCGGGAGACCTGTCGCCGACCAGGTGAAGACGCCGGTGCCGCCCGTCGCTGCCATCGCAGCGCTGTATACCGAGCCGACCGTCCCCTCCGGCATCGAAGCCGTGGTGATCGAGACCGGGTTCACCGCCACCAAGGTCAGCGCCTGGTCGGCCGTCCGCAACGCCGCGTCCGTGACCCGCACCGTGAACGACGTCGAACCAGCCGACGACACCGTGCCCGACAGCACCCCGCCAGCGCTCAGCGTCGCACCCGACGGCAGCGAACCCGACACCACCGACCACGTCTTCGTGCCCGACCCGCCCGCGCTCGCCAGCGTGAACGAGAACGCCGAGCCGACCGTCACCGAGTTCAGCGACGACGTCGTTACCGACAGCACCGGCGACACCACCAGCGACAGCGACCGCGACGATGAGCGCACCGGCGTGCCGTTGTCGGTTGCCGTAAAGGTGACCGTCGTGGTCGCGGCGGCACTGGGAATACCCGAGAGCACGCCGTCTGCCGACAGTGTCAGCCCCGCCGGCACATTCGTCGCCGACCATGCATACGTGCCGCTGCCACCCGTCGCCGCCAGCGTCGTGCTGAGCGCAATGCCGACGGTCGCAGCGGGGAGC